>JAPLWW010000066.1 GCA_026396375.1 Microcaldota archaeon
TTTGGGGAAAGGTCGACCATGCTGAATCCGAGGCCCTTGAAGTAGGAGAACCAGGAATCGAACGTTTCCTTGTCGCACCTGACATTATGGATGACGAAATTAAGGCCGGAAGCCCCGTTCTTTATCGAATCCGGGCCGAACATCGGATGTGACGCTATTATCCTTGCCTCTATTGGAAGGTATTTGATCATCATCTCGACAGGATACTCCTTGACTGAGCAGGTATCTATGACAACTGAATCTTCCCTGAATTTGTTGCCTTTCAGCACCTGCTCCACTTCAGAGATTGGAACGCAAAGGAAGACGGTGTCGCAGGATTCCAGAAGCTCCTTTTGGGAGAGGAACTTCACCCCGTTCTCCTTGGCAAGGGCGCTCTTGTCTGACCTGTTCGTTACATATACGTCGAAGCTGCCCCTGAGCAGGCCTGCCATGACTTGGCCGAAGCGGCCGTAGCCAAATATGCCAACCTTTTTATTCATAGGGCACAGTTGACCAAAAAAATATAAAAAGAGCTAGCCCAAAACTGTATTATGGTATTATTTCTAGTGAAGGATGTCGCCTCGGTCATGGGAAGGACCATTGTTGACGGGTATGTCGAGAGCGGAACGCTCAAGACAAGGATGAAGACTAAAACTGATGACAGGCTGTTGGAGGTGGTGGAAATGGAGGTCAAGGGCAAGGAGGCAAAGGAGGCCATAGCCGGCCAGATGGCCACCATAGTACTGAAAATGACTACAGGCAACTTCGGAGAGGGCATAACCGCGGGAAACACGAAGATTGAATTCGACATTGTCAACAAGTTCAAGAAAAGGAAGATCGAATTCGAGTAATCAAAAACTATAAAAGCAAAGCCCCAGATAATAGGGCATGGCATTAAACCTTGATGGCCTGTTCAGGCCTGAAAGCATCGCAATCATAGGGGCTTCAAACAAGCCCGAAAAGATAGGTTTCGTAATCCTAAACAACCTCATAAACCTGGGATACGGGGGAAAGATATACCCTGTCAATCCCAAGCATGACGAGATCCTGGAGCTTAAATGCTACAAGTCAATAGCTGAAATAGGCAAAAAAATAGGCTTGGCGATAATAGTCACCCCTCCTGCAACAGTCCCTGGAATAATCGGGGAGCTGGGAGAGAAAGGGGTAAAATTCGTTGTCATTGTGTCAGGAGGCTTTGGTGAAGTCAACAACCAGGACCTGAAAAACAGGCTCATCGAGAGCTGCAAAAAATACAAAATGAATGTTGTTGGGCCCAACTGCCTTGGGATATCCTACAGCAAAGGCAATCTGGACACTATTTTCTTCCCGATACACAAGCTGAGGAGGCCTGGATACGGGGGCGTTTCCCTGGTCACCCAGAGCGGAGGAGTGGGAAGCTCGCTCATGGCAATAGCCTCAAGCATGGGAATAGGCATAAACAAGTTTGTTTCCTACGGAAACAGCTACATCCTTGACGAGGCGGATTTCATAAATTACCTTGCTGAGGACAACGAGACAAAGTCGATAGTTTTATATATTGAAGGAACTTCCAACGGAAAAAAGTTCATGGATTCCCTGGTCAATGCAAACCAGAAAAAGCCGGTCATAGTCCTGAAGGCAGGGAAGGAGGGAATGGCCCAGGAGGCCGTTAAAAGCCATACTGGGGCGATGGCAGGGAGCTACATGGCATACAGGGCGGCATTCAAGAAGGCGAAGGTCATAGAGGCAGATACGATGAACGAGCTTTTTGACTTCATCTCTGTCTCAAGCCAGTCGCTTCCAAAGGGAAAAAGGGTCGGGATAATCTCCAACGGCGGAGGGTTCGGCGTCATGGCAGCGGATTCTGTCATAAAGAACGGCCTGGAGCTGCCCAGGATGTCAGATAAGATGAAAAAGGAGATATCCTCATTTTTGCCGTCGTACGCCTCTGCGGGAAATCCGCTGGACCTTGTGGCAGACGCCGACGTTGAAAGGTTCAGCAAGTCAATAGACGTTTTCATGAGAAGCGATGAATTTGACATGGTTCTGGTGAGCGTGCTTTTCCAGACGCCGATGATAAATGAGACGTTATTGAGCCCGTTGGTGAATGCAGGGCATGACTGGAGAAAGCCGGTTGCCCTGGTTGTCCCAGGAGGGGACGAAGTGGAAGCTTTCAAGAAGATAACCTCAATGAACAAGGTTCCGACTTTTGACATTCCAGAAAGGGCGGTTGTATCATTGAGAAGCCTTTATGAGTACTCAAAGTTCAGAGGGGTTGCGAAGGATTAACTGCAGTAAATGCTTAATATATTATTTGTTATTGAAAGCAACTTCTTCAGGCTTCTTCTTACCACTTATTAGATCAAGATAAGCTTGATAGAATCTTTTAGCTTCGTCTTCTTTATTATTGTTTATTAGAAAGTTATATTTTTCCTGCATGAGGGCATTAGTTATCTTAATCATTGAATTTGTCACATCCGGGTTTTTGGAAGCAACTTCTAATTGTGTAATTCCACCTGCAGGATAATTATATACAAATTTATATGCGTTATCTAATGATAAGCTGTCCTTTGCTCGATTCAATCCGATTGCCACATCTTTTGCAGAAGCCATCGGAGTCAAACTCGGAGTATCTTTTTCCTTTGTGGAGTATTTATTCATATAATCGCTAATCACACCTAATCTAATAGATCTATCAAAATTATTTTGTTTAACATAATCATTCACATTGTCTAGAGTAGCATCTTTGTATTGCGTCCTTATCATTGAAAATAGTCTTTCTTTATCTTTAATATTTGCATTACGATACCCTTCTTCACTCTTCATCTTATTTAAGAAGGTCTTATCATCTACTCTTTCCACTTGTGCAGAACCCTGGAATATGAACATAATGAACCTTTAGATTAAACAGTTTTTAAATGTTGGAGATGGGGCTTTATTTGGTCATTTTCAGGCGATTTCCTCTCCGCTCATGAGCCTTTTGTATTTGCCGTACAGCCTTTCGGCCTCGTCCCTATCGCCTTCCTTCAGAAGTTTGGCAATTGCGGATTTCATCAGGCTGTTGACCTTTTGTGGCGTGACCCTCTCAAGGTCAATCTTCCTGGTAGGATTGTCGATATCGGACAGGTACATGTAGGTATTTGTCAGCGCATCGGCGCTCGCATGCTTCACCGGTTCCCCCAGTTTTTCCGCGTTTTCCTCTCCCTCATAATTCATCTTCCTTCTGTATATGTCGTAGAAGTCCCTGGCCTTTTTCAATCCGCCCCTGGGCTGATTTTTATAATGCTCCACTATCTGCCTCATATATAAATCAACCGATTTTTCAGGAGTATTATTGGCTTCGCTGTTCAGGGGAAGATTGAGCTCCCTGGATTCCTTTATCACGAAAAGCAGCGCCTCCATCAATGCGACCCTGTTTTTTGGGGCTACCGGTTCCCCCAGGCCGGATATTTCCCCTGCCGACGCGGTAGGCAATGCCGATAATTTTTCTTTTGCATCTTTTTTTGCAGACGCTAGGGGCGCCTCTGGCTTAAGCTTTGATAGTGCCTCTGCAGATGACACCGGCGCTTCCTTTATGGATATTGGCTTGGCCTTGGTGACTTTGACTGCCTCCCTCTTCAGCTCTGCCGCCTTCTCGGCCTTTGCCTCCATAGTGGAGGCCGCCGGTTTTGCAACAGCTGGCAGGGGCAGGGATTTGGCCAGGGCAACCTTGGCAACCGGCTTAGCCGGCCGCTCAACCCCAGCATTCTGGACTTCTCTGGCTGATGCGACAGGCGCCTTTGGCTTTGGCACTGTTTCCGAGAATGGCCTGCTTTTCAGCTCCTCCTCGTCCCTCCTCATTTCCTCAGCTATTTTCGCTATCCTATTAAGATGGTCATATTCAGGATTAGAAGAAGACATTGGCAGGTCATTTATTCCCAGATCTTGTTTTTGGATATTTCCCACAAACTTTGCAGAATCCTTTTTTGAGTACTCGTCATATTTTGCGTTTATGTCCCTTATCTTTTCCTCTGGAATGCTGGCCTGCAGATGGGCGATTTGGCCATAGTCGCCCCCCATTTCATGGTATTTCACATATATGTATGCCGCGATGATATCCGGCTTTGCCTTTTCCACTGTTTCCTTGGTAAGGGGGGGAAGATTCTTACTTTTCATGCCTAATATTGTTTCAGGCTTCAGGGATTTGCTCAAATAATTGATCGGTTTTTTCTCTACTTCGGAAGACTGGAATATGAACATAAAATACACTTATGCTGAAAACAGTTTTTAAACATTGGAGATTTTAGCATTCCACATATTCGGATTTGAACTGCTCCAGTGATATCATGGAGTTCACCTTGACCACTCCTCTGCCTCCTATGCACCGCTGGACTAGCGTGAAATACTCCTTCTGGTCCCTTGCCCTTATCTTCACGATGAGTTCCCAATCCCCAGTAAGGGCGTCAACGCTCTCTACCTGGGGATGCCTGGCTATCCTTTTCGCGATTTCGGATGTGAGGCCAGGCCTCTCATAAGCCTCGGCTGATAATTTGACAAGCGCGAATCCTGTGAAGCCTGCATCCACCTTGCTGTTGTTGAGGACTGCCTTGTAGGCAAGGATCTTCCCCTCTTTTTCCATCTTCCGTATGTTGAAATGGATTGTGGAACCCGGATGGCTGAGCTTCCTGGCAAGCTTGGTTATAGCCGGCACGCAGCCTCCGCTTCGGAGCTCCTTCACCAGCTCCTCCTCGATGTTCTTCATATTATTGAATAATATTCAAATATTTTAAATACTTTTGCATTATTTTTGAAGATTTTGCAATAAAGTATATTAGGTTGTTGTGAGAAATGGTATTTGGTGATTGATATGGAAATGTCATTTGAGGATATGTCAGAGCTGGATGATTTGACGATAAATAGATTGCGTTTGGCATCATTCCTTGCCAAGGCGGGCTTTAGCTCCATCGAAGACAGGAAGCGATTGATGAGGAGGGAAAGGAAAGTGCTGAGGTTCTACGATAATGAAACCTATTCGAAATTTTTCCTAGGTTTAGACAGCATAGGCAATGGCGTGACCTTCGGAGGAGTAAGGCTGCTGGAGCCTGGAAAGGAAAAAGAGGCCATGAGGGACGCCATGCGCCTCAGCGAAGCCATGACTCACAAGCTTTCAATGATTGATGAGCCTTTTGGGGGAAGCAAGCTTGTGGTTATTCCCCCTCAGTCGGGAAAGAGCGATGCCCTCCTGCAAAGGATAGGGGAATACGTGGAACTGATGCAGGGGCAATTCATAACTGCAATCGATTTCGGCTTCGAGCCTGGAGACGCGCTGAAGATAAGGAAGGAAACGAAGTTCATACTGGGCTTTGAAGGGCCTGAAAGCATAGGCGCAAGCGGCGTAACCACGGCTACAGGGGCATTCTTCGGCATGCCGGTTATACTGAAGGAGGTTTTCGGCTCTGCTATAGCGGAAGGGAGGAGCTTTGCCATACAGGGATTGGGAAGCGTGGGCAACGAACTGGCAAAACTGCTGCTGAAGGCAGGAGGCAGGCTTTTTGTAAGCGAGCCTGACGCAGATAAGCTTAAGCCATTTGAAAACATCCCGAAAGTGACCATTGTTGATCCGAATGATCTCCTGTCAGTCAAAGTTGATGTCCTGTGCCCCTGCGGGCCTGCGTGCGTGCTGAATCCGATCACTATCCCCAAGCTCGGGGCAAAGGCAGTCGCAGGGGTTGCGAACTGCGTGCTTGAGGATGAGAAGAGGGATGACATCCTGCTGATGAAAAAAGGAATATTGTTCGCTCCTGATTTTGTGCTGAATGCCGGTGGGGTCAT
>JAPLWW010000005.1 GCA_026396375.1 Microcaldota archaeon
GAAGGACTGGCCAGGATGCTTTCGGATGAGGAATTCAGGCGCAGGAAATCCGACGGCGCGAAGAAGGCAACGGAGATGTTCAGCTTCAGCAGATACAAAAAGGAGATAAACGATGTTTTCCAAAAATTTAGAGAAGATTAAGGTCCTGGAGGGGAATGACATGTTTCCCAGCATAGACCCCAGGGAATTCCTTCTGCTGGACAGGGCGGCAAAGCCCAGCATTGGCGATGTTATTGTCTTTGAGAACCGCTTAGGCATGAGGATAGCGCATCGCCTGATTTACAGGCTGGGCGAATACTACTTCGCAAAAGGGGACAACTGCCCCTGCTTTGACCTTCCCATAAGGGAAAGGGATATTGTCGGAGTCGTCATAGGGAAAAGCAAGGAAGCCGAAAGGAACCGTCTTGGCGAGCTATTCCTTGGCGTTTTTCTCGTTTACTATCTGGCATGCTCCAGGCTTTTCGACTCAAAGAAAAAGGGGAAATTCATAACCCTGAGGATCGTATCGATGCTGTATCCTTATATACCGTTGAGCAAAAAGGACAATGAAAAGAATAAATGAAGGCAAGGGCGCTGTAAAATGGAAAACTGTTACAGGATCGTGGACGCGGTTATCAAGATTGAGCACGAAAATGATGACCTCTTCAGATACATCGACAATGAAATCAGGTATTACAGGACCGAAGAAAAGGAGAATGTCTGCGGCAAAATGACCATTAGGAGGGACTTTAACGACAATATTTTGCCAAAGGGAGCGGTCCGCATCTCATGTTACGACGACAACTCATATTTTGCACATGAAAACAAGACGTATACCCTGAACAAAAAGGGGTTTATCTTCACGATGGATTACAAGGGAAAGGAGATAATCCTTGATTATTCTGAAGATTGCGACCAGCTCAGAAAATCATTGAAGGCATTCACAAAATGGCTGTTCATCAAAGCTTCGGAAGACCAAGGTCTGGTCCATATCCATGGCGCTGCGGTACATTACAATGGCAAGAATATCATATTCACCGGAGACTCCACATGCGGAAAATCCTCCTCTCTTCTGAGGGTTGTCCAGAATGGGGGTAAGGTCATCAGCGATGACGCCGTAATATTTGACGGAAACCGCCTCGTTCCATTCACTTTCAATACTACGGTTAACGAAGACCTATCCAAGCGCTTTGGCCTGGATCCCGACAGTTTCCATATAAGCAAGTATATATCTGATTCGAAGGAATTGAAGAATGCCGATACCATCATCTTTTTGAAGATTTACAATAGCGCCTCCATATTGAAAAACGCAAAATGTTTTGAGTTTTATGCCGGTTCCGATGAAGAGGAAGTAAGGAGGACATTGATCAGATTTTTGGATAAAAATTAGCCAAAATGGGTTATGCGAATGAAAGTGAGCGTTGTTATTCCGACATATAACCGAATTGATGACCTCAGGAAATGCCTGAATGCACTAAGAGCCCAGACATTGGACAGGGGGGAATTTGAAGTGATTGTTGTGGACGATGGAAGCAAGGACAGCACCCCTTTATTCATGGAGGGATCATTGGATGATTCCGGCATGAATCTGAGCTATTACCGGCAGGATAACAGGGGCCCCGCTTCTGCAAGAAACTT
>JAPLWW010000070.1 GCA_026396375.1 Microcaldota archaeon
TTCAGCGATTTTTTCGGATCTGACAAAATTGAACAGCGTTTGCTTGGCAGTGTCGCTCATCGGCATTATCTTCCTGAGATTTTCATTTTCAAGCTCCTTCTTTAAAGATTTTGAAAAGGATTTCGAGTCAAGGCCGTATTGGTTGAACCCGCAAAAGACCGCAGGGTGCTCCATGTCCATCACATAGGGCACGTTTGTGTCAAGAAGGGCCTGGCTGCTGGATACCATATCCGCGTCCTTTGCAAGGAAATTCCTCTTTTTCGGGCTGTTCAGCAGAATCCGGGAATTGTTGTATACGTTTATGGCCACATTCAGAACATTCTGGAAGATTTCATGCTTCATTCTTTCTCCCCTGCTTTTTCTCGATTCTTCAGCGAATGGATCCGCAAATTCGGGTGATTTCAGGGGAATGTACCCTTCAGGAACAGAATCCATCTTGTGAATGTCCAGGGGATGGGGTGTTGCCGTGAAGAAAAAGAATATTTTTTTCATTATACCACATTGCCATCTATTGCCCTTCCCAATCCCGTGCCAGAATATGCCATTGATCTGGATCCAACTTTTTTATGCGATTTTGGCAGGGCCTGCATCACTTCTTGGAAAGGAAATAGGCGCATCCTGTTATCATCCAAACAAAGACCCGAATCCGGAAATGGCGTTGCTCTGCTCCTCATCTATCTTTGCCTTCACGCCGTCAAATTCCTTTTCCTTTGTCATCTCGGCAACGTCCTTTAATTTGGCATCCGCTCCCTTTAGGAAGTTCTCGTCGCTATCGACATAGACGTAATAGCCGTTGGGCCTGAAGCCGTATTCCTTGGCGTCCTTGAGCATGTACCCTGAATGCGCGAAGCTGTCGTCAGCGTAGGGATTCTCCTCAAGTATCTTCTTTGCGTCCTTGAACTTCTCTGAGCTTATGTAATATATGCGAATCATGAGTATAGATTAAGGATATAGCTTAATAAATTTTAGGGTTTTGGGGCTTTCAGGAAGCCGTTTATAAGATAGCGCTTTCCAACGCCTGCCCTTCTTCCCGCCTCCATGTCAATATCATCCCTGTCTCCGACCATGATGCATCTTGAAAGGTTCAGATGGAACTTGTCCCTTGCCTCGAAGATCATTCCCGGCTCAGGCTTCCTCCTTGGGTCATTGTCCTCGTCTGTTGAAAAGCAGAAGAACACATCATCTAATTTTAATCCCTGATTTTCAAGAAGATGGTTGATCCTTTCCATTACCCTGTCATGCTGATCCTTTGTTATCTTTCCTTTCTTTATCCCTGACTGGTTTGAGATTAAAATGATGTAATATCCTGCTTCCTTGAACTGCTTGAGCCTTTCAACAACGTCTTTCTTTATGACAACATGCGCAGGATCGCTGATGTAGGGAACATGCTCTATTATTGTCCCGTCCCTGTCTATCAGCACTGCCTTGTTCCTGAACGGCTTTTCCTTCATTGTTTTCCTGAAATCCTCAAGCCTTTCAGGCCTTCCAATGTCATAAAGCTTGCCGTTTCCCTTGAAGGCATAAACTTTGCCCTCTGAGGCAAGTTTTGATATTATGTCCTTCTCAAGATTCATTGGCTTGTTCTCGAAATGGATTAGGTCTTTTTTCGTGAATGAGAAGAAACCGACGTTTACCCAGGATTTCCCCTTTTCGCTCCTGAAAAAGCCCTTGACAGTATCCTTTTCCACTAAAGGAACATCCCTGTCAAAGGAATCCTCATATGTGCAGTATATTGAATTGGGCTTTGCCTTGGAAAAATCGACATAGTCCTTAAGGTCGCTAGCCATGATATAGGTGTCGCCATTCATGACCCAGAACTTGTCGTCAAGGGATTCCAGGGCATTGATGACTGCGCCTCCTGTGCCAAGAGCCTCCTTTTCAACAATGATGTCTATCTTATCTGATTTGTAGCCAGAAAATTTCTCAGAAAGATGGCCTGCAAGAAGCACAAATCTATCAAATCCCGCTTCCCTGCTTTCTTCTAGGATAAGATCAAGAAGGGGCCTATTGTTTATGTCCAAAAGCGCCTTTGGGGTTGACGCCGAAATGGTCCCAAGCCTCTTCGCAAGGCCTCCGCACAGGATTGCCAGCTGCATAT
>JAPLWW010000106.1 GCA_026396375.1 Microcaldota archaeon
CCTTCAGCTCAAGGCAAGGGCGGTCGCAGGGGTTGCGAACTGCGTGCTTGAGGATGAGAAGAGGGATGACATCCTGCTGATGAAAAAAGGAATATTGTTCGCTCCTGATTTTGTGCTGAATGCCGGTGGGGTCATCCAGGGCATTGAGGAATACCGCGGGAGCGGACTGCAGAATTCAACCGGCAAAGCCATCAAAGGCATTGAGGAATACCGAAAGAGGGGGCTGATGCAGGATGCTGTCAATAGGCTGCCTGAAATTTCCAAAAATCTAAGGGAGGTTTTCAGCAGGGCAAAACGGAAAAGAATGGGAACAATGGCTGCTGCAAAGTACATTGCAAGGAAGAAAAGGGAAATAGTGATGGGTAGGCTGATGTCATGAACAGAATCAGCTGTTGAGAACTTTCCAGAGCATTTCTCCTTTCTTTTCCCCGATGGTCTCCTGGATGTCTGCCTTGCTTGCCTTTGCCAGCTTCTCTATGGTTGGAAACCTCTCAAGGATTGTCTTTGCGGTCTTGGGGCCTATGCCGTAAACAGATTCAATCATGGCCTGCTTTATCTTTTCCCCGTCTATCTTCTTCTTTGCCTTGAACTCCTTGACATACCTTTTCTTTGTTACCTGCTCGTGCCTTGCGAAGGCAAATACTATCTCGGCTGTCCTTTCCTTGTCCTTTGTGAACATTATTGAAACTTCATTTTCTGAAATCAATGAGGCAAGGGCCCCGAGAATTGCCCTGTCGTCTATCCTCTCAAAAGGCGCATTTCCCTCAATAAGAATGACAGGCCTGTCATAAATAGACTTAAGCTTGGAAACCTGGTCAAACAGCCTTCCGCTTATCAGCGAGCTTTCAAAATCGTCCCTGCTTTTCCTCTCTATGGCTATCCTGTCTGAAACGATATAGTCGGCAATGCTGAGCTGCTTGACCACAACCCTCGCTCCCTTGCCGTTGATCATCTCAATTAGGTCGCTGGGCTCCCTGTGGTCTATTATTATCTTTATGTTTTCAGGCATTGAGCTCATCCAGGATCTGGTCTATCTCGTTAAATCCTATCGAGCATCCGCCGTATTTCAAAGAGTAGAGGGATGCCTCAAGCATCTTTTCCGGATTCTGGAAAGTCGAGAAATACCCTGACCTGTAGGCTATGGAGACAAGCTCCGAGCTCCTGATGACTTTCATGCCCCCAGCGATCTTGTTGAAATCGTCAAAGCTCCTTTTGTTGAGCATGACATTTATCCCCATCTCGGCTTCCATGTGCTCCTTCAGCCTGAAAGGGGCCTCGATGAGCATCCTTGTGGTCCTCTCGTCCATAAGGATCACGTCGCAATCGGTCGCCTTTGCAAGGGCTATGATGTCGGCTTCCCCGATATCGACAAGGTGTATCGGCTTTGACCTTGCAAAAAGCATGTTGTTTGCCAGGTCCATGATCTCCTTTGCCTTTTCCAGGGTGTCCTCGTTTACCTCCGAAAGCGCCCTGTCGTCGATGGCCTTTTTCATCCTCATGGCGGAGAGCTCGTATGCCTTCATTGAAATTGACAAAGGCCTTTCAATGATCTCCTTTTTCACTGAAGGGGCTATTATGAATTGCGTATTGAACTTTTTTGTGAAAAAGTAAAGCAGGTCTATGAAGCATGAATTGGTAAGCGAAATCAATGAGGAGGAATCGCAGAGAACTGTTTTTTGCTTCATTTTCATTCACCTGTCACTGATTCCGAAGCTGTCCTCAGCCGTTTTTTCACGTCTATCTCCTCCTTTAGCCTGTCGAACATCATCGTCTTTCCGGAATAGGACATTATCTCCTGCGGGGGTATCCCGAAGCTCTTGCTCACAACGCCAAGCGAAACTCCTTTTGCATAAAGCTTTGATGCTATCTTTATCCTTGCCTTTGTGAGGATGTCTATGACATACCTCTTGTCCTGGGATTCCATCTCAAGGACAACGTCGTTGAGCTCTACTATGCTCTTGGCAAGGTCCTGGTCCTTCCCTGCCTTGCATATGGCATTCAGCTTTTCAAGGACAATGTCCTCGTGCTCCTCCTCAAACCTCTTTTTTGTGAGGATCTTGGAAAGAAGGTAGGAAAGGATTGCAAGCTCGGCGCCTTCCTGGGAAAACTCCTGGATAAGGTCATTGGTTATTTCCTCTGTAAGGTCCTTGAGGTCCTTGAATTTCCCTTTTTTGTAGGCTTTCTGCATTTCGTAAAGATAGGCTAATAGATCCATGGTTCCTCTTTTGCTTCATGCTTTTAAATATTTATCCTACAAAGATTGGCTTTATGGTGAAATTGGTCGCTTTTGA
Source organism: Microcaldota archaeon (assembly GCA_026396375.1). Lineage (GTDB taxonomy): Archaea > Micrarchaeota > Micrarchaeia > Anstonellales > J096 > JAPLWW01. The sequence goes on from JAPLWW010000106.1 coordinate 2,292, forward strand.
CCTTTGGAAGACTCTTGCAGAGAAGCCGTTCAGCACAGCGGAGAGGATAAGGCAGGAATTCTGTGCTCACAGCAACCTCAGGCACAGGTATTTTGTGAAATTATACGAGGAAGTGACACAGACAACAAGATGGAGCAGCAGGGAGGAGATGGCGGAGGATCTGCTGAGGAAGCTTGGGAGCCAGGCAACCGAAAGGAACGTCGCAAGGGTCATTGACATAATGGAGGAGGCGGAGGCGAATTTCTCGGTTTACGAGCACAGCATAGGGATGCTCAACATACTGAAAGTCCACGGATATGTGACTGGAATGGTCTCAAACACGAATGTGTTCTCGATAGAGCATGTGAAAGAGAAATCGGATCTCCTGAAGCACATTGATTTCCCTGTCTTTTCATTTGATGTCGGCGTGATAAAGCCGGAGAAGGCGATTTTCGAGGAGCTTCTGAAAAGATCTGGTTGCAGCGCGGAGGATGCGTTGATGGTGGGGGATAAGGAAGAGGATGACATCATTCCTGCAAAGGAGCTTGGGATGGGAACTATATTATATAAGGATTATGACCAGCTGAAAAACGAATTTGAGAAGCTTGGCATACAGATATAATGGAAAATTTACACTCATATTTTTAAACCTCGGATCAGATAGTTGATTGGTGTGAACATGGCGTATGGAGGATATAGCTATTTGGAACTGAATTATAAGCCTGGAAAGGATGATTTTGTTGTTTTGCTTTGGGCAAAGGGAACAGTGAATATCAATAATTTGGCAGAAGCCATTGCAGCAGAAAGCTCAGTTGGAACTTTCACCAAGATAAAGACGATGAACGAAAGGATATTCAAGCACTACAGGGCCCATGTTTTCGAGATAATAAAGACTTCTGAGGATTCGGGATTCATAAAGATTGCATATCCACTCGAGCATTTTGACCAGAAGAATGTCATCCAGTTCTGCGCAAGCGTGATGGGAAACATTTACGGATTATTGGAAATAGAAGAATTGTACATAATGGACATTTCCTTCCCTGAAAAATACCAAAGGCAGTTCAAGGGGCCGATAGGATTGGAGGCAATAAGGAAATATGTCGGCACTGAAAAAAGCAGGAGGCCCCATTGCGGAACGATAGTAAAGCCAAAGGTCGGGTTGACTCCCAATGAGTTCGCGGATGTTGCGTACAAAGTGTTGGCAAACGGATTGGACTTGGTGAAGGATGACGAGAACCTTGTTGACCAGGATTTCTGCAAATGGAGGGACAGGGCAGATCTGGTAAATAAGGCGATGAATAGGGCCGAGCTGGAAACAGGGGAGAAGAAACTCTACTGCTGCAACATTTCTGATTCAAGCATAGAAAGGATGGAAAAAAGGCTTGACTATCTGCACAGCCACGGGCTGAAATTGGTGATGCTGGATGTGTTCGTTTTGGGAATGCCTGCGACAATTCACATGGTCAATATGGCACATAGATACAGGATGTTCACGCACGCCCATAGGGCAGGCTTTGCCGCAGTTCACAGGAGCGGAGATGGATATAGCTTCGGGATATTGGAAAAGTTTTACAGGATGTTCGGATTGGACCAATTGCATGTTGGAACAGGGGTTGGAAAGATGGACGGCGCCCCTCATACAATAAGGAGGTTCGCAAGATTGGCAAGGGACAATGAGATAAAGGCAAGCATAGCTGAAGGCGGACTGGAAATTTCAAAGTTCGACAAGTCAATAGCCCCAATGATGCCGGTCGCTTCAGGGGGTTTGCATGCAGGATTGACAGAAGGGCTGTTTGAGATATTCGGCAATGACTTCACAATGCAGGCAGGAGGCGGAGTGCATGGCCATCCGAAAGGGTCTGAGGCAGGCGCAAAGGCATTGAGAGCAGCTGCAGACGCAATAGGAGAGGGAATAACGCTTGAGGAAAAGGCGAAAACATCTAAAGAACTTAATGAGGAGCTGAAGAAATTCGGCTATGTCAAGGGATACAAGGTGAGAAGGATGCTCAATTTCTTTGATGAAAACGCAGACCTGTTTGAGATGATAGTGAAAAAGCAGGGGATGTCCGCAATAAGGATGTTTGACAAGACATTCGACGCAAGAGGGAATGTCTCAGAGCATCACATCATAAGCAAAAAGGTCTGAAAGTGAATGACGAAACATGTGGGCAGATGACCGACAAGAACAATCTGAAGAAAAAGGTTTTGTTGCTGGTCCCTCTTGCAGTCATAATCACTGGGTTGGCGCTGTTCCTGCCGGCAGGCACCATATATTATTGGCAGGCCTGGGCCTTCATGGCGGTCCTGTTCATACCTTTCTTTTTCGTGGCCTCGTATTTCCTGAAAAAGGACCCTAAATTCTTGGAAAGGAGGATAAGGTTCAAGGAAAAGGAGGCAAAGGAGAAGTCCATGATAAAGATAGCGCAGGTTCTTTTCCTAATGGGATTCTTGACGCCCGGGCTTGATTTCAGGTACGGATGGTCGCAGGTGCCGGTTTGGCTGGCGGTTGCTGCCGATGCCGTCATTTTCCTTTCATACATGTTCATCTTCCTTGTATTCAGGGAGAACAGCTACGCCTCTAGGATAGTGGAGGTCGAGAAGGGGCAGAAGGTAATATCAACAGGGCCATACTCAATTGTAAGGCATCCGATGTATTTGGGCGTCACATTGATGTACCTGTCAGTGCCGATCGCATTGGGCTCATATCTTGCGCTGGTTTTCTTTATGCCGGTTGTGCTTGTGATTTTCTTGAGGATACTTGATGAGGAGAGATTGCTGCTGAAGGATCTCAAGGGATACAGGGAGTATTGCAAGAAAGTGAAATACAGGCTGGTTCCTGGAATATGGTAATGGTATTGGCTAAACCTTCGCCAATATTACGGTGTAGTTTTTTCCATAGAACTTTGCGCATGCCGGGCACATTGTGTAAAAGAAGTACATCTTCTCTATTTTCTTTCCTTTAGACGCGGCGTATTTTTCCATGTCCCTTATCCAGGTCCCCATGTTCTTATAGGATCCCTCAAAAACCTTGCTGAGGAATGTTCCTGAGATCCTTTCCATCCTGGCATTGGGAACTTCCTTGCTTACTGCGATATAGACATCGGAGCCGAAAAGCGAGTTCTCGTCAGATAGCATGAGCTGGTCGCCAAGGGCATCTGCCTTTTTTATCTTCTCCATATTCCTCACAACAACCTGGCCGAAATTAAGGGGTATATGAAAAAAACTGAGCACATGATCCTTGACAAACAGCTTGTCCTTCCAGGTTATCTCCTTGCTGTCCCATGGCTTTGGGTCGAACCTGTTACAGCATCCTGTCTCGGATTTTTCATATAGCTTTTCCATGATTAAGATTGAATCATTAATGTTTAAAAATCTGGGCTTGGGATGCATCGGAGCTGAAAGGAAGACGAATATGGATGATATTTATAGATAACTAAATAGGCTAAAAAATTAAAGAAAAAAAAGAATTCCCTATCTTTACATCGGATTCCTTATCTAGAAATCTATTATTTCTCCATGACTTTTCCAGTCAAGGTTCCGCTGCTTGTGTATGGGAAGCCTGCATTCACGTCCGTGTACCTTATGTTGGCCTTTGCCGAATATCCGGTGTTTGCCGCCGGTGTGCCAAATGACCCTGCTGCGCTGGTGAGCAAAGCTGAAGTTTCGCCAACCGCAAGTGTTGCATTTGTGACAGGAACCAAGGCTGATGTGCCCGCGATCGTGACGTTGATGCTGTCAAGCCTTACTGGGTTGCCAACATTGTTGACCACTCTTATTGAGAACGCGCCTGTGTTGTCCATGCTCCAACCTGTTACAGTGACACCTGCAAATCCAGCTGCCTTGCTGCCCATGAAGTTGCTTGGGTCGAAAATTCCCATGGCAAAAAGCGCTATCGCGATGATGACCACTAGGACTATTGCCCAACCATAGGTCATCATGAAGTCGAGAGCTGCCTGGCCTTTCCTGCTGTCTCTACCTTTTATGCTATCTCCGATTTTCATTTCCATTTTTACACCACTCTATTGGTTTTCTATTCAATAAATGGCTTTATAAATCTAACTATGGAGTTTCAGTCGGAAAATTCAAACATTTTCTACCACAAAAAACAAGCAGCCTGGAAAAGGCAGGGCAGGCGCCAAACTGGTTTTTGCTGTTGTATTTTCTTGAATGAATCAGGTCTATTCATTCCAGGGTTGAAACTCAAGGATTTCTTTTGACCATCGACTTTTTTAAACCTTGTCTGGAAAAAGTATATATATGCAAATGAATTCAACTGAACGCACATCCATAGGGGTACCGAACCTTGACAAGCTCATGGAGGGAGGGCTTCCGAAGAAAACCATAAACCTTGTTTCCGGGTCATGCGGAACGGGAAAGAGCATACTGGCCCTTCATTTCATATATCATGGCGCAAAATACCTCAATGAGCCGGGAGTGTATGTCACGCTGGAGGAGGAGCCTGAGGAGCTTATAAAAAACATGAAGCTTTTCGGCTGGGATGTCGATGAGCTGATTGAGACAAAGAAGATTGTCGTGATAAAGCCCGAGATATACAAGTTTGACTCATTGAAGCAGATAATAAACGACACCATAAGCAAGATCGGGGCAAAGAGGATCGTCATTGATCCCTATTCAGTATTGATAGGGTATTTCTCGGACATGTACATGCTCAGGAACGGGCTTGTGCATCTTGACCATGACATAAAGAAGCTGGACTGCACAGCGCTCATAATCTCGGACATCAAGGACGGATCGGACATACTTTCGGCAAGCGGGCTGGAGGAATATATCGTAGATGGGGTCATTGTGCTTTACCTGATGAAAAAGCCAATTTACCCGTTCGAGGCCTTCCGGGCGCTTTCAATAAGGAAGATGAGATCCACGCACCACCCGCTGGACCTTTATCCGTTTGAGATAACAGAACAGGGCATAAAAATAGATGGCAGGACCTTGGAGGAAATGCAGAATTCAAGCCCCTGAATAGGCCAAAGGATGAAAATATGGACAATATCAAACCAAAAAACGCATGGATGATGGGCCAGGCATCGCTTGAGCAGGTCATATTGAGCGCAGTCCTTCTTGGCGTCATTGCCGCTGTTTTTGTCCTTTCTGCAAACTATTCTGAAAGCGCAACCGAAACCATGCAGGCGCAGGACGCGGTGGACCAGCTGACAGCTGCCGCTGATTTTGTGTACACCCTTGGGCCGAATTCAAGGGAATACGTCACGGTCCATCTTCCAAACGACCTTGCAGGATGGAACATAACCGGAAAGGCCATAATAATAACGATCCAGACCGATGCCGGATACACGGACGTGTCATCCTATTCCAAGGCAGACCTCATAGGAAGCCTTCCTGCATTCAGCGGAACCCAAAAGATACTTGTTGAGCATCTTCCGTCAGGATTGGTGAGGATAGGGACCGCGTCGCTCTACTGCGCGCCTCCTGTAATTTCCAGGGGATTGCACGCAGGAAACAGCAGCAGCGACACCATAACGATAAGCAATGTTGCAAACCACAACATCACCGGGATAGGATCATTCATCTCAGGAGGGGGATCCATGATATCTGTGGGGGATGTTTCGCCGCATGATCTTGCGCCTGGCGAGAATGCCACCATGACTATAAACTATGATATCCCGGGCTCTGCGCAGGGGGGGATATTCGGCGCAGTCATCACCTCGGAGTCGCCCGAGGGGGATTCGTGCTTCTCCCAGATAACGCTGACGGTAAACAGCGAGTCGAACTGCAACGAGCAGTGCGACTTCATGGGATACCACAATGGCACCTGCCGCGCATCCGCTTCGCAGTGCATCCTGAACAATGAGGACTACCATCCTGAAAAGGATTACCTGTGCGGAGGAACGCCGTCCTATCCGGACTGCTGCTGCTCCCCAAGCGATGACACGCTGGGGCCAATAGCGAACATCACTGAATATGGCAATACCAACAGTTCAGTATGGATGAAAGGCATGTGCGATGACAGCGAAAAGGGCAACAGCTATATTGGAAATGCGCAGATACAGCTGGACTTCGGAAGGTGGTCCCAGGCATATCCGCTGAATGGCACCCTGTTCAACAGCGCCTCGTGGATATATGTTTTTGGCAATCTCCCCAACCTAAGGCTGCTGGGAGGGATGCATGTTATAGGGCTCAGATGCATTGATTCCGGAGGCAATGAAGGGGTGGATTATGTCAACATAAGCATAGATTACACCAACAGCACAAACAATACATACGTAAACAACACCTGCAATATAGATACCCTTCCTTTGCCAATCGTGCTAAGCATCTGGCAAGCCCCGGCGCCGGCATACAAGCTCCAGCCCCTAATAATATATGCAACTGTCAATGACACGGGCAACAGGAACATAAGGAACTGCATAATAGATGCAGACAATGCCAATAATTGGCAGTCCATGGCGCCGGTTGACGGGAATTACAACCAGCCAAATGAAACCGTGATGTACAATTACAGTTCAGGATTCAACGTGGGCCCGCACATTGTCAGGGTGAGGTGCACAAATACAGACGGAATCACAGGGCCTATAGCATACTATTATTTCAGCGTGACTGAACCTGATACGCTGGGCCCGATCGTGATTTCCATGAACCATACGGACTACCCGACTACGCTGTCACAGATAACTGTGGGCGGGACCGCGACAGACTTCTATACTGGGGGAAGCAATGTATCCGGCTGCAACATAAAGCTGGATTCGGGAAATTGGGAGGCCGCCTCCCCCTTGAACGGCACATGGAACACTTCGGCAACCATGGACTTCTATTACAATTTGGGCTCCATTCCTGTAGGCTTCCACAGGGTATATTACCAATGCACCGATTCCATGGGAAATGTAGGGGGAATATACAACGACAGCTTTGGCGTTGTTGATGTGGATCTCATGCTAGTATTGGACAGATCAGGATCAATGGATTATAATGTCACCAACGTGACCAGCGGCAGCATCGTTTCCGCATCAAGCACAGGATGGTCATGGGCCAAGAACCTGACAGTGGCGCAAAAGAACGGCAACACTGCCAACCTAAGCGTTGAGATCAGGGCAAGCGCAAGCGGATGCACTGCATCCTACGAAGCCAGGATAGGAAGCACTGTTATAGCTTCAGGCAACAGGACAAGCACTTCCTACGGCACAACAACAACCAGCGTGAACATTGCCAATCAATCCACTCCATATACAATATCCCTGTGGCTGAAGCGCGACGCGAGCGGATGCACGGCATATGCCCAGGATATGTCCCTGCAGCAGTCGCCAACCAAAATGTCTGCGGCAAAAACCTCTTCCAAGATATTCCTTGACATATCAGGAAGCTCAACCTACGCAGGCTTGGTGTCATTCAGCACAAGCTCAACATTGGACAAGCAGATTGCAGTGATGAGCCCTACTAACCTGCAGGCCCTGAAGAATTCCGTTGACGCGATAACACCCAGCGGCAGCACATGCCTTGAGTGCGGGCTTGAAAGGGCGGCCGATGAGCTGACTTCTGCCAGGGGAAGGCCAAGCGCCAACAAGATCATAATCCTGCTGACTGACGGGGTTGGAAACGTTGGAGATTCCATAGCAGGGGCCGTGTACTGCAGGGACCGCAATGTCACAGTCTATACCATAGGATTCGGAAATGACGTGGACGAGGTTGAGCTGACCAATATCGCCCTGCTGACATATGGAGATTATTATTTCGCGCCCAATGCAGAAACGCTTACAGAAATATTCAGGAATATCGGCAAATGACCTTGAAGCGGATGGAGGTAAATTTATATAGTATACCAAATACATTGGTATAGGGAACTATATGGGCCAAACTAAATTGGGGCAAAGCGGCATTGAGCTGCTGTTTGTCATGGGAATAATGACAACCATCTTCATCATCATCATGCTTGTCTCCTACCAGGCCCAGTCCGACACTGCGGCGCTATCGGCAGACTTTGAGGCGCAGAGGATATGCCATGAGATATCCTTCAGGATATCGACTGTTGATGCCGCAGGAAACGGGACTTCAGCAAGGCTCGGCCTGCCTGAAAAGATAGCGGGCTCGAATTACACTGTTTTTGTCTCAGGGCAAAGCCAGAGGATATCCATATTGTACGCCAATGGCGTCGCAGGCTGCATGCTGCCGGCCTTGAGCATAGCCAACGGGACAGGCATCGGCTCCTCAAGCAATTTTTACGTGAACGGCGATATGCCCCTAAGAAACATAGGCCAGGGTGTTGTTGTTGGATAGCTTAAGGGAAATGGAGGGCAAAGCAATGAAGGCCCAGGCCAATCCAATAGACTTCATGGCTGCGGTGTTCATCTTCATGGTTGTCTTTGCGCTGTTCATGATCCTCTGGAACATGTTCTCAATGAGGTATGCCGAGCGCGCCAAGATGATAGACTGCGAGCTCACTGCAATCTCAATCGCAGACAGATTGGTAAACTCGGGAGGCTATGGCGCCAACTGGACCAATGCGCCCCTTGATGCCAAAAGCATAGGATTCGCCAACAGGCCCAATGAGCTGGACTGGACCAGGATATCCTCCTTCGCATCGCTTAACTACAGCGAACAGAAGCGGTTGCTTGGGACAGACCGCGACTTCATGATAATAGTGGACCGCTCTGACGGGGCCAGCTATATCCAGATCGGGCAGGAATCGGAAAATGCCGAGCAGCTGGTCGAGGTGAAGCGGCTGGCGATGCTCAACGGCAAGATAGTCAACCTAAGGGTCAGGGTTTATGGAAAATAGCTGAGGGATGAAATTGGAAGGAAAAAAAGGAATGAAGGGTTTTGTGTTCAACATAGACGCCATACTTGCGATCTCGATACTGGTTATCTTCATTGCGGCATCTTTCATGCTGGTTGCCAGATACTCTGAGGACGCCTATGCGAACATGCAGACAGTGAGGCTTGACAAGGACCTCCTGGCAGTCATGGAAAAAAGCGGCACGTTCGCACTCCAGAACAGCAGTTTTATAGAGGAAACCATTAATTCCTCCCTTCCGCACGAATCCGGGTTTTTCCTGAAGGTCGACACCTACAAGCAGATAAACGGCACGTTCGCACTGGTCAATTCAAGCCAATACGGGCAGCCGCTCCCGAGAGAAACCGACATATATTGGGCAAGGAGGGATTTCGTGACCCAGGAAGAATGGGAGACGGAATACAATGTTGCGAGGCTGTGGATATGGTAAAAACAAATGAGGACAGGGCATCAACCCATAAAGGAAAGCGCGGCATGTTCATGACTGTTTCTGTCCTGATGCTTGGGATGATCATCCTCTCGCTTGTCTTTTTGCTTTCTGAGCAGATCATAGCATCAAAGGTCTCTGCAGCGCAATTCGGGGAAATAGACAGGACCACATGGACATATACAAGCATAGAGGACGGAGTCTCGCGGATAGTCTCCTTTTACATAAACGCCAGCACGCAAAACGGAAGCGTGACAATTGAGCAGCCCCTGCCGTTTCCAAGAAGGATGGCGGACAAACTGGAGGCGTTTTCCCAGTTTGAGAACAGCTATGCTGAGCAAAACGTCTCCATGAACCTGACAAATACCGAGAAGGGAAATTTCATAATCCAGCCTAGCGGGATCGCGGTGCTGAATGCGCCGGGAAGCTTTGCGATAACGCCGCAGAACTCGACTGAAAGCCATGAAAGCCTGCAGTCATATTTCATAGACCTCACGTTCCCTGAAGGAAGGGTCAGGGAGGCAAACTGGACAATAATATCCAACTCAAGCAATGACCTTGTTGCTGTGCATGTGAGGGCGCATGACCCGAACTATGCCGTTGTCCTTGACACATACAGCAATGTGGACAGGCACGGCACAAGCGTGCTGAGCATAATAGACAACTTGAACAACATAACCCAGGTTGCCCTGATACAGTTCCACTCCCCTGCCGCGCTCCAGATACAGACCGGAACTGCAATAGGTTTAAAAACTATAGTTGGGTTCAATAACTTGGTAACCCTTGAGACGAATGACACGATAAGCGTCCAGTCAACAGTGAACAAGACAGGGCGGGTGAGGATCGCATGATCGCATGCGTTGCGGATATTGCGGATGGTAAACATGAATGCTTCTGAAATCATGAAAAAGGAATTCTTCTATGTTCAATGGGATGAAAACATCGCATCTGCCGCAGGCAAGATGGCGCAGAAAGGATTTTCCGAGGCGCCTGTACTGAACGGATGGAAATATGTCGGCATGCTGCACATCTCGGACCTTGCCTCTTCAGTCCTGAAAACACATCTGTTCCAGAGGCCAACTATCAGGAATGCGCGCGAAATCCAGAACCAGGCTGTAAAGAGATACATCAAAAGGAATGGCCACTGGATAAAGCCCGAGAGCGACATGGTCTCAATCCTGATTTACCTGAAAAAACACCAGAATGAGGAGATTGTGCCTGTTGTTGACGCGCAGATGAGGCTTGCGGGCGTTGTCTACGCTTCGGATGTGCAGAATGAGATATCCAGGATATTGGGCAGCGGCCAGGATTCGCGTATCCAATCTTCCGGGAAAAACAAGGATGAGAAGCTTGAGGGCCAGACGCCGATAGACCAGCTTGTGAATCTCGTCCAGAAAAGGGGATCTGTAGGAGCGGGGGAGGCGGCCAGGCTCTGCGGGCTGTCGCGCGAGGAGATCCAGGACTATGCAAAATCACTGGAAAAGAGCAATCTTATAGCCATAGAATACGGCATGTTCGGCATGAAGCTTATCAGGCCGGAAAAGCCGAAACAGGTGGGTTGAATATGCAGCTTGCGGAATACACCATAAATGCGGACGGGATAGATGCCAAGGTAGTCATCACAAAGGAGCCTGGCACGCTAACAAACTATTCAATAGCGATCCCGAAGCCGGAGCTTGCCACAGCAGCATATCTCCAGACGATAGAGAATGACATGCTCAAGAGCGTCAAGCTTTCCTCGCAGGAAGTGCTTGACATCAACATGATGACCGAGGTCAAGAACAAATTCCATGTGCTGGCGCTGAAGAAAATCAATGAGCGCATACCGCACCTCACAAGGGAAAGGAGCACCCAGCTTGCCACGCACATTGTCCAGGAGCTGCTGGGCCTTGGGGACGTCGAGTTCCTGCTTTATGATGACAGCGTAGAGGAGATATGCATCAACTCGGCCCATGAGCCCATCTGGCTGTACCACAAGAAACACGGATGGTGCACAACCAACCTCAGGATAGGGACTGAAGCCAAGATATGGGACTATTCAAGCAGCATAGGAAGGAGGGTGGGGAGGCAGATAAGCATAAAGGACCCTATACTTGACGCATCGCTGGCATCAGGCGACAGGGTCAATGCCACAATAACCCCTATATCTGTTTTCGGGAACACCATAACGATCAGGAAATTCAACAGGAAGCCCTGGACAATAACGGATTTCATAGCATCAAAAACCATATCTGAGGAGGCTGCGGCATTCCTGTGGCTTGCGATGCAGTATGAGATGAATGTCCTCATTTCCGGGGGAACCGCATCAGGAAAGACTTCCATGCTCAATGCGATATGCTCATTCATGCCGACCAACCAGAGGGTGATTTCCATAGAGCAGACGCGGGAAATAACGCTTCCTTCAAGCATGCAGTGGGTACCGATGCTTGTGAGGCAGGGAGCCAAGTACGCAGAAGGCGATGTGACCATGCTGGAGCTGATGGTAAACTCGCTGAGGATGAGGCCGGACAGGATAATCGTGGGGGAAATAAGGAAAGCCGAGGAGGCCGAGGTGCTGTTCGAGGCGATGCATACGGGGCACTCCGTATATGCCACGATGCATGCCGAAACAGTTTCAGAGACACTGAAAAGGATCCAGTCGCCTCCAATATCAATCCCGACAGTGGCCATGGAGTCGCTTCATTTTGTCCTCTCGATGTACAGGAACAGGAGAAGCGGCATCAGGAGGGTTTTCGAGATAGGCGAGTTCATACCTTCGGAGCATGACGGCAACGTGAGCAGCAACATCGTTTACCAGTGGCATCCCAACAATGACGAAATAGCCAAGGACAACCCGAGCGTAAGGATGATGGACAACCTCAGCACATACACCCAGATGAGCGAGCAGGACATAAAGGACAGCATAGATGAGAGGGTTTCGGTTCTTCGCTACATGCAGAAAAACAAGATGAACACCATAGACCAGGTAGGGGGCATCATCAATGACTTTTATGAGAACTATGACAGCCTTATGAAAAGGGTCGGGAAAGCATGAAAGTGAATGTGCCTTTGCTCCTGATGCCGCAGCAGCTTGCAAAGGTCCTGGCCCAGCCGTTTTACCGCGCATCGACCAATTTTGTCAAGAAAAACAAGTCCCTGGCAAAGGACATGTACAAGCTGGAATCCGACATTTCCGCAGAGACATACATGAGCATAGTCATGATGAACATCATTTTCTATGCCATTGTTTCATGGGTGCTGGCATTCATGGTGCTTGGAAAAACCAGCATCAGCCCGCCTGCTGGGGCGCTTTTGGCCGCTGCCTTTGTGGCAATGATGGTTTTCGGATTTTCCATGATATATCCCAAATGGCTCATAAACAAGAAAGTCAGGGAAATAGACAGGGAGCTTCTTTTTGCGGCAAGGCACCTCAGGGTGCAGACAAGCGCAGGGGTATCTCTTTTCAACGCCCTGGTCTCGGCATCGAGCGGATATGGGGCGGTATCTGAGGAGTTTGAGAAGATAGTTGCAAAAGTCCACGGAGGGGTCAATATGGTTGACGCTTTGGATGAATCCGCCACTAAAAACCCTTCCCGCTACTATAATAAGATAGTATGGCAGCTGTCCAATGCCATAAGGGCTGGAACTGACGTGGGCCCTGTGCTTGTGGAGATCGTCGATCTTTTCATGGAAGACCAGCGCATCCAGATGAAGGAATACGGAGCCCAGCTCAACACCCTTGCCATAATCTATCTTTTGCTTTGCATAATAGTCCCTACTTTGAGCCTGGTCTTTATACTTGTCATGTCCTCATTTGTCGACATACCGGTAACGAACGAGGTGCTTGCCATTGTGCTGGGAGGGGTAATATTCGTGCAGTACATGTTCATAGGCCTGATAGGCAGCAGGAGGCCCGCGGTGTCGCTATGAAAAAGGTGAGAGAATGAACGCGATGGAAAAATACCAGAAGGCATGGGCCCAGCTTCTCACCTACAATGACATCGATCTGGACCCCAGGCAATTTACCTACCTGGTGTTCTTTGCGTCATTGGCAATAGGCCTGATAGCCATTTCAATCATGGGTGTCATGAAACAGCCCACTGCATACTCTCTTGTTGCGGGAATACTGGCATTCGCTGCCGCGCAGATCATTGCATACATATACCTGCTCCTTGCCGCCCAGAGCAGGGCCGCAAAGGTGGAGGAGATACTTCCGGATTTCCTTTCGCTCATGGCAAGCAACATCCGCTCCGGATTAACCCCTGACAAGGCGCTTGTGGTGTCTGTGCAGGAGGAATTCGGCCCTCTTGCAGTTGAGATCGAAAGGGCCGGCAAGAGCAGCCTGACCGGAAAGCCGATCAACGAGGTCCTTCTCGGCATAGTGGAGCACATAGACTCTGACGCGCTGAGGAAAACGATATACCTGATTGTCGAGGGGCTCCAGTCAGGAGGCGACATTGTGGAGCTGCTGGAGAAGACGGCGCAGGACATGAGGAAGTCCTCATCCCTGAAGAGGGAGACAAGCTCCATCATACTCAACTATGTGCTTTTCATAATCGCGGCAATAAGCCTCGGCGCCCCGCTGCTTTACGGAGTCTCGACTTTCCTTGTGGACATCATGCTGAAGATAAAGCAGAAATTGGCTGTTACCGGAGGGGAGGAGGCGAAGAGCGCCATGTCCGGGCAGGTGGGGATATTCAAGGGCCAGCTCCAGCTGACGTCAGATGCAGTCGCCCTTTTTGCCGTTGCATCAATAGTCATAACCGTGTTCTTCGGGTGCATGGCAGTGGGGGTGATGCATTCCGGAAAAAAGCTGGATGGTATTAAGTATTTCCCGCTTCTGCTTGCTGTTGCGCTGGGAATACTTTTCGCGATACGCTGGGGGCTTGGGCAGATGCTGGGAAGCTTCGTGAATTAATCTTTTTTCAAAGAGCGAATTATTGTTTTATATTTATGATGGCTTGCCCTTTAGCTTTGCAAGGCAAAACTCCGCTTTCCTGTGCTCCCCGCAGGCCTCGAATGCCTTGGCTGCATTCTTCATATCCCAGGCTTTCCTGAAATAGTTGCCTGCCATCAGGTT
>JAPLWW010000067.1 GCA_026396375.1 Microcaldota archaeon
TGAAGAAACCAAGAAGGAAGTTGAGATACTGCTTGCAAGAAGGACAGGAGTAAGCCCTGAGAATGCCGGATTCAGCGTGATAACCTCCCAGTTCATAATAGATATGGTCAATGATTCGCTGAATATCCTTTACGCAGGCGCAACCGCAGTCGGCCTGATAGCAAGCCTGGTCAGCGCAATAGGCATCGCCAACACCATGTTCACGTCTGTTTTCAGGAGGAAAAAGGAGATAGGGATAATGAAGGCCATTGGGGCCAAGAAGAACGACATAATAATGATCTTCCTACTGGAGTCCATAATACTTTCCTTGACAGGGGCTTTGCTAGGAGCGATTTTCGGGACCTTGATCGGAATGGGGCTGAAGGAATTCTTTAACATCCCGTTCGTGGTTGACTGGGTAGTTGTCGTTATAGCGATTGTCGTAGGCATTTTTGTGGGTGTTGTCGCAGGATTCCTGCCTGCAAGGAGCGCTGCATCCATTGATGCCATTGAGGCTATTAGGCAGTAAGCATTGCTTTTTATTTTTTTGTTTTGATCAATATTTATGGCTTTTGACATCAAGAAAAGTTTTAATACGGCATTGCTGCCTGCGGTTGCATTAAGTGTGATATGGATAATATTGCAGATGGTCAGTTACTTTTTGCCAGATTCTTTGCTTCAGTTGGTGATCTCTCCTTCTTATTTCTTATTACAATTTTTAGTTTATGTATGGATTGGAATTCAGGTGATCAAAAAAGAGGGAACCTCCGTATGGGCTGCATTAACCGGCGCACTTGTAGGCGCACTGTCTGGAATTGCGGATTTGATAATGATGGTGATATTCTTCCTTGTATTTGGAATCAGTTCAGCGGCTATTCCGACTAACCTCAGCCCAACGCTCATTATTTTGGCACTGGCCTTTGGAGGCATGATTGCTGTTACGATAAATGCGATTAGCGGAGCATTCGGCGGTGCTCTTGGAGCATTCATCACAGCCAGGAAGGTTAAAAAGTAGATTTTTAGATGCAATATTAAATATGTATCAAATATCCACTAAAAACAACTTTAAAAACCCTTTGTCCTTAGTATAGATAATGGCAAACCAGACGATATTCAGGATGTTGGAGCACCCCAAATCAACACATTTCTGCGGAAGGAAGATCAATGCCAAGGGCATTTCCGGCGCATTCGGGGCAAGGGATTACCTGAACCAATCCCATGGGATAATCGGTTCTGCCGTGGACCCTGAGGAATGGGGATTGGTCAAGGCGACTGCCAGGAACGCATTCTTCAAGGCGCAGACCAGATACTTCCTGCAATGCAGCCAAGGCACGCCCCAATTATCCAAGGACGAAATGGCATTTTTCATTAAGTTCTATCCTCTCTCGATGATACGGGACGGCATAATTTCCCTTATCGCCAAGGAAATCGCAGAACTCAGCCATGAGCTGATCGAAAACAAAATAAGGATGACAAAGCACAATCTTACCTCGCTGTTTGCAGTGCTTTCCGGGGAAAAGCCCCTTTCTATAGTGACATCGTCAAGCGAGATTGACGTTTTTTCGGATATTTCAAGCATTTCCCTGGGCAGGCACGGCTCAGCTCTTTTCCATCCGCTTGACAGGTCATCCTGGCTGGTCAGCCAAAGCAAGCAGTACATTAATTCCGTAGATCCTGAAATATTCTACACGAATGAGGGGGCGGCAGGCGCAATGCTCGGCTATCCCCAAAGCGCGGTAGACAATTATACCGGAGGAGGCGATGCGGACAGCATGAGGACGCTGATGTTCACATATGACATGAGATTCAGGCCATGGCTTTTTGATTTTGTTTTTGTCCCGAAAATAGACCTCCATCATAATATCCTGGATGAGGGCGTTTTGATAAAATGGCATGAGACGCTTGGGAAGGCTGTCGGCTCGGATATCCTGGAGTTGCTGAACCTCGAGGCCAAGATAACCACGATAATAAGGCTCGCGGCGGCAGTCGAGAAAGAAAAGATCCGCAATGGCTCGGACACGGCGCAATACGAGTCCGGATGAATATCTCTTGCAAATAAAGGAGGGTTGGAGTGTCAAGGGGAGCCTTGCAAAAGTAGTTTTTCTTTTAGTTGAACAAGCCCTTTTCTTTCAGAAAGAAAAGCGTCTACGTAAAAGAAATGTGTTCTTGAGGTGGGGGTGGAATGTTAGGGGGCGCGAAGAAAGGCTGTTGCGCCCCATACCATGAGCCTGCCCGGGATCGAACCGGGGATCTTCTACGTGTAAGGCAGACGTCTTAACCACTCGACTACAGGCTCTTTGAGCCTGTACGGACCTTGTGCGCTTTTTTCTTAAGCACAGGGGACTACAGGCTCGGTATTATGATAAGGGAAACTTAGGATGATTAAACTTTAAAAGGGTTGCCAATAACCATGAATCATGCCGATAACAACCAAGGCAGGGGATGACGGATTCACCGGCTCCCTTGCAGGCAAGAAATACAGCAAGTGCAGCCCTGAGATAGAGCTTTTCGGGTCATTGGACGAGCTGATATCCTTCCTTGGGTTTGCTTCTTATGAATTGGACAATTCCGAGCTTGAGCAGATGGAAAAGGAGATCCAGCACATCTTCACAAAGGTCTCAAGGATGGAGGACATTGATTCCAAGCTTGTTGGTGAGATCGAGAAAAAGATAGAGGCAAAGGAGAAAAATCTCCCTAAATTGGACAAGTTTGTCATGCCAAAGGGAAAATCATCTATATTGCACATATGCAGGGCCTTGGCAAGAAAAGCTGAAAGGAAGGCAGTATGCGCCTATTCCAAGAAAGGAAAGGTGAATGTGGCCGTTTACCTTAACAGGTTGTCTGATTACCTTTTCCTGATGGCATATGAGGAAAGCTCAAAAAGGAAGGAGCTTACTTTTTTCTAGGCTTTTTCCTTGCCTGTTTTTTATCCTCTTTCCTATGGTGCTCTATGGGATATTTGATATTGTACAAAGCCCAAATCAGGATCGCGAATATGAACAAAAACACTATGTTGATGTTCAATCCAAAAAGATTTGCTGAATTGGAAGGATGCAGCAATCCCGATCCTATGCTGTACCAGGAGGCGGTTATTACGCCCACAAGGCTCAGCATCCACACCAGCTCAACAAAGAAAATGTTGTCCAGTTTCAGGCACATAAATTTTTCACGTCAGAAGCTACTCCGTTCATCATTAATCAGTCTGGAACGGTCTCATCATCCTAAGAATATATGGCACTGCAACAGTTTAAAAAGGATACTCTACTCCCTAATGACAAAGATATTTAAATAATCCGACAGATACGTCATATAAGTAAATTTTATGGGCATTGTTGAAGATTTTAACGCAGTCAAGCTTCCGGCAGTGGCAGTGATGCTGTTGGGTATCTTAACGACTCTTCTTGTCCTAGTTCCTGTACTGGCAATGATCATGTGCATTTCTTTGCCATTGATATGGCTAGGATATGCGGCTGTCGGATGGATTGGCGCGCAGCGCAATTTGACGCTCAAAAATACTGTTATTGTGGTAACAGTTGTTTCTATAGTTACCAGCACAATCGAGTATGCATTGTCTTTCATATTGAATGCAGTCGGATTCAACTTAAATATTACGGTTTTGGGGCGGGTTGTTGATCTAACCCCTCACATATCTGCTTCATATATCCTAGGTGGAATTATAACAAGTATTATGGCAGTTATCGAATCCGTAATACTTGCCGCAATAGGTCATTTTGTTTATGGCATATTGAATAAAAAGAAGTAAATTTATTTTTCTTAATTTTTAATTCATGGAGCATTAGCTTTGCCGATTACTCCTCCCTGTTGATTACATGCTTGTGCAACGGCACCTTGTTGAGGAGCTTTTCACCGTCATAGAATCCGCAGCCCAGGACAGCCCCCTTGAAAGACACCGCAACATAGCCCCTTGTGCAGAACTTGAAATCCCTTTCCATTATGTCCTTGCCTGCGCAGAATGCCTTTGCGCTGCCCTCGTCAAGGAAGACAATGTTCCTTGTCGCCATCCAGCCATAGCACTGCAGAAGGTCAGAGGTTGGCTTGATCGCCCCGTTCCTCTTGCCTGCGAGGATTCCCCTTGTTTCCTCCCGCTCGGCATTGAAGTTGTCCAAAGACTTTGAATAAAGGTTGAACCTGTCAGTCCCAAGATTCCCTATCCTGACCCTGGGATCAAGCATGATTCCGAACCTTTCCTTAAGGTAGTTTTCCATATTAGATCATTTGGCTGAATAGCCTATGCCGGCGAATCTCCATCTCTGGCCTATCCTCCTGCTTATCGCTATCTTGTCCTCTGGGAATAAAATTATCGGCCTTTTCAGGGACACTGTCGCCACTCCCTTGTTCAGCTTCACTATCGCCCCAACTGAAGTAGAGGAATGGATGTTTATCAATAATGGCTCCGCAATCCTCAAAGGAGCGTTGTCAATGTCCTTCCTGTCTATAAGCTCGTATTTCATGCTCAATGTGCTGGCTGCGTTGGGTATCTTTCCCTTTATGCTCACAAGATCCCCTATAAGCAAATCTGATTTCGTCAATGAGGGGTCAAGGCTTGTTCCCATCCCTATCAATCCTCCCGGCTTGGCAGTCTCTATCTTCTCGTCGCCTGCCCTCAGCCCTGTTATTGAAGAAGTTAATGTCTTGAAATTTCCCTCTGATCCGAAACCGGGCTTTATCTCTATCTCGTCGTTGATCTTGAACTCCCCTTTCACAACTGCGCATCCGAGGACCCCTCCCCTAAGCTTATTTATTTCCTCGCCTGGCCTGTTGATGTCAAAGCTCCTGACAACATATGCCAATGGCACATCAGAAGGCTTCCTTTGGGGTATTGTCATGACGCTGTCAATGGCCTCAACCAAAACATCAAGGTTCAGGTTATGCGGAGCGGAAACAGGGATTATCGGCGCATTCTCGGCAAAAGTCCCTTTTATGAACGCCTTTATCTCGTTGTAGTTCTCAATCGCCTTTTCCCTTGAAACTATGTCTGTCTTTGTCTGAATGATTATGATCTTGTTGACTCCCATCTTCTCAAGCACCATGAAGTGCTCCTTGGTCTGCTCCTGGGGGCATTTCTCGTTTGCTGAAATAAGGAACAAGGCCCCGTCTATGACGCTGGAGGCAGAGATTGCGGTTGCCATCAAAGACTCATGGCCTGGAGCATCCACAAAAGAGACCTTTCTCACAAAGGAGCATTTCCCCCCGCATTCAGGGTGGATTTCAGAAGACCAGAGCTTCCCGCATTTTTCGCATTTGTAAATGTTCATGTCGGCATATCCCAGCTTGATGGTGATTCCCCTTTTCAGCTCCTCGCTGTGGGTATCGGTCCATCTTCCTGTCAATGCCTTTACCAAAGTAGTCTTGCCATGGTCCACATGGCCGAACAATCCTATATTGACTTCAGGCTGCAAAACAAAGCACCTATTCCTTCTTTTTCTCTATCTTCTTTGCTACAGTGTCTATTGCAACGCTCCCCTCGGCTGTCGCGACTGCGTTCACCTGGACTATCTCCTGGTTGTAGGTATCTCCCCTGACCGTCTTTTTGGCCCTTGCGCCCTTCCTGTCAGGCTTGTATCCCGGCCCCGAGGAAAGCAGTATCTTCTCCTTCCTCTGCCCGTGCACATCGTGCCTCATCGGCACTCCGCTCTTGTCGCTTCCGCCGGTGAGCTTTATGGTCCATCCCGCAAGCCCTATGAAGCCTGCGTCAACCTCCTCGTTGACCCTCTTTCCGGCAAGGAAGCTCTCCTTCTCGGCAGGTACGTCCACCTGGTATGTCTTTCCATTCTTTGTGCCTATGTTTAATATCATTCAATCTACCTCGATCTACAGAAGTATATCTTTGTTAGTAATATTGTTTAAAAAGCTATCCCAGGCAGGCCAAGCACTGCCCTGATTTAAAAAAGCTCCTGGAAGTATATTGATAAGGTGCGGAACATGGGGGATGAGGCTCTGGCGCAGAAGGCGCCGAAAAAAACCAAGCATGGGCCAAGGGAGCCTGCGCAGAAGATTTCTGCAGCCAAGCTGAGCGACTTCGAAACAGCAAGGATCCTGCTGAGGGACAACGGATATTCCTTCGTCGGCTTCCTGAGATGGAACGGCCCCATCATAATGGAATTCCAAGTGCCCAATTCAAGCCAGACCGTGGGCATACAGAAAAACAGCAGCGGACTAACCCTTATAACCGATTTCGGGAGCAAGAAGGAGAGCATGGAGGCAGGGGAGCCCATATACGGATTCTTTGTCAAGGCCAGCGACACCAGCTCATTCAAGGAGGAATTCCTTAAGCTGGCGCGCAGCCAGAAGCTCCCTCTCCCCAAGGAAGCTGAAGTTATTCCCAAAACCGCAGTCCCAAGAAAGAAGCCAAAGGCTTCCTCCAGGAAATGACGACTCTTGGGGATGGGCAAAGGCCCGGAAAGGAGGATAAATGCAAAAATGCTGGCTATGTTTAAAAAAGGTTACAACCATATGTATATATATGGGAACAGAAGCTGTAAAGGAAATCGGGGAAAAGCAGAAAAACCAGCAGAATCCTATAGATAATTACCTGAAGAGCATACTTGGCCTGGAATACAAGCATATGGGCAGCGTCCTGGACAGCCCTCTAAACAGCAAAGGAGATTATTCAACCCGTTGGCATGAGATAGCCAAATATTCCGGGATTATCAACGACAAGAAAAGCACCCTGTGCGTAGTGCTTCCGAACAAGAGCGATCCGATGACATATGTCCTTTTGGGCAAAAATGCAGAGGATGCATACAATACAACCCGTTTTGACCTTGGGAAAGCAGACTTGAGGATATCCGAAAAGGAAAGCAATGCCCATGCGCTCAACCTCATGTTTGAGGGCAAGGGGGTCCAGATCCCTGAATTCATCCAGCCGAAGCCGGCTGAAAAGAGGATATCCATTGAAAAATATATAGAGGACGATCTTGGCCTGAAGGAGAAGCACAGGGGCCTTGTTTCAGACAGCCGCTCAATGATAAACGAAGACCATGAGCATGACATAACCAAATATTCCGGGATGGTCAACGGCAAGGAAACCACCGTGTGCATAATCAGCCCCAATGGATTCGATCCAACCACCTATATTCTTTTTGGAAAAAAGGCGGAAAACGCCTATTACACCACTTTCTTTGACAAGGAGGATAAATCCATATTGGAAATATTTGACACAAAGGGATATCCTTCACAGCTTAGCGATCTTTTTAGGGAAAATGGGATCCAGATCCCTGAAAAGGGCGCGGAATCGGCCCAGATGAAAAGAAAGCCCATTGACATCGGCGGATATATGAAAGACAGGGGATTTACGCTGGGACCGACAAAAAACGGCATAATCATGTATTACAAGAAAGCCGCCAAGGACGAGATATTAACGGTGGGCATAAAAAGCTCGGAGGACGACAGGTATGTGAATATCTTTCTAGGGGGTAAGGCGGATGCCATATACGAGGGAAGGGATGTAAATAACGCAGACATGATGGTATTCAACAACAAGCGGGAAATCCCGGCGCTTGACAGCTTCCTGAAAAAGCAGGAATCAGGGGAAATCTTGGAAAAGAGGGGGATAGGGGAAGGCTTGGGCGAACTTGCCCAAAGTACTCAGGGCAAGCAAAGGCAGAAGAACATTCCCTTCAGCAGATACCTTGGAAACAATGCATATGGGACAGAAATCGCAAAGGTCAAATATTCAGACGGTTTGGTGGTCAGGGAAGTGGATATGAACATCTACAAGTTCAAGGACAGCGGGAACAGGACAGTCAGGATAGGGGTGGTAACTCCCTTTGGGGAGAAGGGAGTCTCCTTTGCCTTCTTCAATAAGAAGATAGACGATATACTGGACAATGACAAGCTGATAAATGAAGTCCCAAAGGATATGGAGATAGATGGATTCGACAGCAAGCCTTCGGCGATTGACCTGGCTTTGGCAGACAGGGGAATCCGGATAGGGACGTTTGAGACCCAGATTGCGTCAGGAAAGATACCCAAGCCAATGGGAAGGAAGGCCGCTCCTGAGAAGGTGGCTGTTAAGAGGGAGAATGATGAAAACAGTAAGAATTAGCGCATGATTTCAAAGTATATTTAAAAAACGTTCCTAACAGTGTTAATATAGGTGTTTATGATGGCAAATGGAAATTCCGATCTTCAGAATGCAAGGAAACTAGTAGACGAGCTCAAGGAAATGGGCGAAAAGGACAGGGAATTGAGAAAGCAGATGAATGAAACTGAGAGCAGGCTGGTCCGCAAGATAGCTTCCAATGCCGCAAAGCTCAGCCAAGATGACAGAATAAACTTTTTAGCAGAAATCCATAGCAAGGTGCCCGAGTTTGAGGATGCCACAAGGACCAGCCAACTGGAAAGATGAACGAAGTTGCAGCAGTGACAAAGCAGAAAGAGAAGGAAGGGAAGAAAGTCGCGCAGAAGGAACAGTAGGAAAAAGGTTTGGAAAACATGAACCAGAAAACGGCCGAGGCTCCAGGCGAGCAGAAGAAGGAGAACGTCTCCAAATTCAAGGGCGCGCTAAAAGGAATCAGGACAAAGATAAGGAACAGGATGATGCCGATCATATTGGGCTCGGCAATACTGCTTTCCCCCTCTTTTAGGAATAATGAAACATATTCTCAGGAGAGCAACGTCCCCATAATCGTGCAGATTGAAAATGAATACCCGAGCATAAAGAATTTTGAGATGCTCAAGCACATGATCTATCTGACGCGATCGGATGAAATCAATAAACTGAGCGACATGACCAAGAAAGTGATCGAGAACGTAAGCAAGCAGATAGTCAAGAACCAGGGAAATATGATATATGGCAGGGTCTTGGATGCGGTCCTTGAGGAAGTATTGCAAAACAAGCCGGACGACAAGGATTACTACATAAGCGCAGACGAGGAGCAGATCATAGTGAAGGACGACGCAAAGGATCCCACAAAGATGATGCTGATGATGCCTGAGGGCAAGGACGGGATCAGCATATCATTCTATTCAAGCAGCGAATGGGAGAGAAGGATGGTGCTGAACCCGAGGTCAACCGGAAAGGATGTGGATGGCCTGAGGCTCAGGTCCGCGAAGTTCTTCGACACGCTATTGCCTACATTGATTATGATAAACATGGAGCTGGACGAGAACAGGAGAAACAATTAAGGCTCAAGCCTGCTCATCGTCCTTGGAAACGGAATGGTATCCCTTATATGCTCAACATTGAGAATATACCTTATGAACCTCTCGATCCCCAATCCAAAGCCCGAATGCGGGACGCTCCCGTATTTCCTCAAATCAATATACCACTGGTAGGTCTTGATGTTCATCTTGCTCTGGTTCATCCTTTCCATCAATTCGTTGTAGTCCCAGATCCTTTCGCTTCCGCCTATTATTTCTCCTACGCCTGGGACAAGCAGATCCGCATTCAGCACTGTGCCAGGATGGTCAGGATCCTCCCTCATGTAGAATGCCTTTATCTCCTTTGGATAATTTTTGACGAAAACCGGCTTGTCAAAGGCCCCTGCCAACAATAGCTCATCCTCTGTTCCGGGATCGTTCCCATGCTTCATCTTTCCGCCCAATTCATTGACCTTCTCAACCGCATCATCATACATTATCCTTGCGAAAGGTGGCTTCACCTTTTTCATCTTCTCAACGTCCTGCCCCAGGCCCTGCAGAAGGTCAGAGTGGTTCTCAACCATCTTCCCTATGGCATAGGACAATAGTTGCTCCTGGACTTCCTCGTTCTCCTTCTGGCCGTGCCATGCCATTTCAGGCTCCAGATGCCAGAATTCCGTAAGGTGCCTCCTTGTCCTTGACTTTTCCGCCCTGAAGCTAGGGGCTAGGGTATAGACTTTCTCAAGGCTGAAGATCATCGCCTCCCCGTAGAGCTGGCTTGACTGGGTCAAACTGGCAGTGTCCCCGAAATACTCAAGCTCGAACATGTCCGCTCCTCCCTCCCCGCCTGCCTTAGTAAGCATCGGAGGCGCTATCTCGAAAAATTCCTTTGAGTCAAGCCACTCCCTCAAATAATTCACTATGTGGTGCCTTGCCCTCATTATCAGGTTCATGTTCCTGCTCCTTAGCCAAAGGTGCCTTACGTCAAGCAGGTATTCCTCGCTAAGGTCCTTCTGGATAGGGAATGCCTCGCCCCTGCTGATAACCTCAAGCTTGGTCGCCTTGATTTCCGCCCCTCCCGGAGCCCTTTCATCCTTTTTCACAGTCCCTGAAACAACAACCGAGCTTTCTATGAAGATTTCAGAGGCTTCCTTGTGCATCTTTTCCCCGACTGCATCCTTCTTAATGACGCACTGGGCTATGCCGAAAGCATCCCTTATGACAAGGAAGACGTTATCTCCTAAAATCCTCTGCCTGTAAACCCATCCCCTGATGGTAACCTCCTTGCCATCCTGCTTTGATATCTCTGAAGTCCTGCAAATCATGAAATCAATCTGGCTGATATTGTATAAAAACCTTGGCTTTGCCGGCCTAATGGGATATTAAAAATGTTTAAAACCCCTTCTGATTGGATATTAGGTCATGGAATTCGGAACAGGAGGGACAAGAGGGCTTTTTGAGGAGCTCAACGGAAGAAGCGCATATGAGGTTGGAAATGTCTTTGCCCCGCAGATGGGGAAAAGAATAGTTTTGGCGATGGACCACAGGCTGACTTCGCCTTCCATCTATTACGGCCTTGCATCTGGAATAATGGAGGCCGGAAGCGACGTGCTTGAGCTGAAATACTGCCCGAGCCCCGTAGCTGAATTCTACAACACGCTCAAAAAATGCGACGGGCTTTTCATAGTCACCGCAAGCCACAACCCTCCTGAATACAACGGAATAAAGGTCATTGACAAAAGAGGAGTCATCATAAGCAAGGAGGACGCAAGGGAGATGGCAAAGAAGAGGATGAGCATAGCGAACTGGAACTGCGTGGGAAAGCTCATCCAGAGGGACCAGAGCGCAGTTGAGTTCTACATTGACAAGGTAACTGGCATGCTGGACAAGGGCAGGGTGAAGAAGAAGAGGTTCATCGTTGACTATGGAAACGGGGTGACAGTCGACGTTTTCTCAAAGCTGATCAAGCAATTGGAATTGGACACCATCTGGCTGAACGCCACAATGGACGGGAACTTCCCTGGAAGGAACTCCGAGCCTTCTGTCGAAAACCTGATGGGGCTTATGGAAAGCTGCAAGAACCACGGCATGATGGGACTGGCCTTTGACGGGGACGGGGACAGGATCAGCATGGTGGATGAGGACGGGAATTTCGTGAGCGGAGACGTTGTCTTTGCATTGGCAATAAAGAAGATGTATGAAGAAGGCAAAAAGGGGGATGTTGTCACAACTGTCGCAACCTCAAAGTTGATTGACGATGTGGCGAAAAAGGCGGGATTCAAGGTAATCTACACCAAGATAGGGGCAACCTATGTCGCAGAGCAGTGCCTGAAGAAAAATATAATGGGCGGAGGAGAAGAGGTCGGAGGCACGATCTGGAAGGACCTGAGCTATGGAAAGGACGGGATGTTCACTGCATTGAAGATACTGGAGATGCTTGACGGAAGGGAGCTGAAGGAGATTGTGAAGGAGCTTCCAACATGGCACACCTTCAAGGCAAAGGTGGAATTCAGGAAAATGAGGAAGGAAGTTCTCATGGAAAAGATAAAGGACATGCTGAAGAATGACAACATCAACGACAAGGACGGGATAAGGATAGACTACAAGGATTATTGGATACTGATAAGGCCCAGCGGGACAGAGCACAACATGCTCAGGGTCTGGGCAAGCTCAAGGGAAAAGGAAAAAGCAGAGTTAAAATGCAAAGAGCTTATCGAAAAGATAGAAAGACTGTTCAGCGAGAACGTCCCTGAATAGGGATCAGAGCTCGCCGACCCTCCTTTTGATCCTTCTTTTGAGCCTTTTTCTCTTTTTCTTAATCCATTTCCATCTCATTTTTCCCTTCTTCTTCCATTTTCTTGGTTTTGCTCCCAAATAATCACCCACTAATGAACTTCAAGTGTAAATCCTTAGTTCCCAAAGCCTTTAAAAGACTATTCCCAGGCTCCGGGAAGCTCAGTTTGGAGGGAGCGTCATGAGTATAGACTCCATCATGGTGAGCGCCCCCACGAAAAAGAACCCTAATAAGATGAAGACTATTATCAGAATAATCAATGAGATTATCACATAAGGAATCAAGATGGCTAATATCGAGTTGGTTTTGTTTAATCCATGCAGATGCACATTGAGCCTGTATATCAGGTAAAGCTGGTAGATTGATACTATTATTAAGATGAATGAAAATAGATAGCCAATGCAGGGTATGAATGAAAGCAGCGTAAGGGGCAGGTTGAGCAGGGTTATTGCACCCGCTATCGATCCGTAGATTCCCATCATCTTCGAAAAGCTTCCTTTTCCTCCAAGCAGCATTGCAAATATGAAGATCGCCAATGTGCCCAGGAACTGCCCGAGGAACACAGCAATAGGCACTGCAACAATTCCGCCGATCCAGATTATGGCTATTATGGGAAGAGCTGTCCCTAATGAGGACAAAATCAGTATGAATGAGTATAATATCAAGATAGGTATTACCAAATAATAGGCCGGAACAACATAATCCTTGTAGCCCCTTGTTATTGATGTCGCATGGATCTCCTGGCTTATCGCCTCATCCGGATTGACAATCAGGTTTGCAAGCTCCTGCTTCCTTATGAAAGGCAATATCGAGAAATATTTGACAATGATATCCTTCAGCTGGTCCAGATCGCTTTTGCCGTGCCTGCGGGTTTCCGCTTCCTTGTGCGCATGCGCAGCCTTCTCCCCCTTTGGGGCTTCAATCGCCTTTGGCTCATGCTTTTCCTTTTTTGGGACTGTCCTTATTGCCTTTGGTTTTTTCCTTCTTGACAGGATTTTTGCCATGATATCCTCTTGAAGCTGGGATTTAAAAGATCATGTCTTCACTGCCGAAATCCTTCCCTTTTGTCAATGGTAATAGACAAAGAACAGTATGTAGGCCACGAACAGGACAATTCCGAGCAATATGAAAAATATAAACGGCAATATTGCCGACAATGCCGCGTTCTTCGGATCCATGCCATGGAGCCTTATGTTCAATTTATAGACCAGGTACATGATTCCGACAGCGAAAGTAAAGGCGAAAAGATAGCCTACGCAGGGAAGCATGGTCAGGATCAAGAATGGAAGCTGCAGTATCATCACTGCGCCAGTGATGGAGCCGATCACTGAAAGCATCTTCCAGAATCCCCCTTTTCCGCCGAATATTTTCGCGGATATGAAGAACACCGCCGTGCTGAAAATCAGGATCAGGAAATCCATTATTAGAACTATGGCAACGATTATGGCAAACCCTATCGCAAAAGACGCCAGAAATGACGTTATGACGGCCAGATCAAGCGCAGAGACAAATGCATTCATCGAGTCTCTTGATGATGAGGAAAACAGGTATAAGCCGAGGAATAGGACGGCATACAATGAAAGCATCAAAGCGATGTATACGCCGCAGGAAATATAGTGCGGAACCACCAAGTCAAGATAGCCCCTTTTCACTGAAGTTGTCTCGATCTCCTTCGCAATCGCGGCATTTGGATCAGTTACAAGCTCTGCAAGCTCCTTTTTCCTTATGAAAGGGATTAGTGAGAAGTATTTCCTTACCAGATCCTTTATTGAATCTGTTATCGAACCTTCTGGGCTTCCGCTTTTTTCCGATGGCTTTCTTTCATTTGACTTTGCCATGATATTTTCCTGAGCCTTGGATTTAAAAGATCATGTCTTCACTACCGAGATTCCGACCAATGTTTCCTCTCCTGCATCCATGGTGTTGTATCCCTTCTCCTTTATCCTGTTTCTCAATTCATCGGCCTTGTTCCAGTCCTTTGCCTTCCTTGCTTCCTTCCTTTCGTTTATCATTCCGGTTATTTCCTCAGGGATTTTCCCTTCCTCAAGCACTCCAAGGATATTGTCTATCCTGTTCAGCGCATCTATGGCTTTTCCTGCGCTTTGCTTAGAGACCTTGTTCTGCAGAAGCATTTTGTTGATCTCCGAGACAAAGCTGAAAAGCTCTGCCAAGGCGTCCGAGATATGAAGGTCGTTGTCCATCTGCTTCTCAAAGCCGGAAATGAATTGTACGATTAGCTCCTCTATCTTCTTTTCTGTTTCCTGGTCTGATTTTCCGTTTGCGCATTTCAGCCTTAAGATTAAATCAAGAAGGTTCTGCACTGTCTTTGCCGAGGAATCCAAGGCCTCGAACGTGAAGTTGAGCTGCTGCTTGTAGTGCGTTGACAATAGAATCCACCTTACTGCCTTTGGATGGTACCCTTTGGAGAGAATGTCCCTCAATGTGTAGAAATTGCCAAGGCTCTTGCTCATCTTCTTGTTGTCAACCATAAGGTGCTCCGAATGGAGCCAGTATTTCACAAACTGCTTCCCTGAAGCGGCTTCGCTTTGCGCGATCTCGTTCTCATGATGGGGAAACATATTGTCCACACCGCCCGTGTGAATGTCAAAGGTTTCTCCAAGGTATTTCATAAATAGATTGAGTTGTCCTCGCCCCTATAGGCATAGCCCTTTTCCATCAGCTTTTTTATGATAGAAACCATTTCATTGATGTGCTCTGTCGCCCTTGGATAGACAGAGGCTTTCCTGATGTTAAGGATTACTATATCCTCGAAGAATGCCTTCTCGTACCTTTGGGTAAATTCCTTAAGGGAAATTCCTTCCTTCTGCGAGTCCCTTATTGTCTTGTCATCAACGTCGGTTATGTTCATGACATGTTTGACATTATATCCCCTGTATTCCAGGTATCTTCTCAAAAGGTCCTCAAAAATATATGTCCTGTAGTTGCCTATGTGGGGATAATTGTAGACTGTTGGCCCGCAGGTGTAAAGCCCGACTGGACCGGCTGAGTTGCCGTTGAGCGGCTTGAACTCCTCGAGCGCCCTTGATAAGCTGTTGAATAGCTGAAGCATAAATGAAATAAAGAATTAAAATTTAAAAAGCCACTCCTTCGGTCATTTCCTGTCAAGGACGAAGGCCCAGATCAGGGCTGCCAATACTCCTCCGATGCACGGAGCAATGATGAACAAGGGCAGTTGCGCCAATGCCTGGCCTCCGGCAATCAGAGCCGGGCCAAGGCTCCTTGCAGGGTTGACTGAAGTGCCGGTAATCGGAATGCTGACCAGATGTATGATCACTAGGGCTATGCCTATTGCGATCCCTGCGAAACCTGCTGGAGCGCCCTTGCTTGTTGCGCCGAATATCACAAGCAAGAATATCATTGTCATTACAACTTCAGTAATGAACGCTGAGATGATCGAATACCCGCCAAGATAATCAGGCCCGTACCCGTTTTGGCCAAGGCCATTTACAGCAAGCGAATAGCCAGGGTTTCCGCTCAGGATCAGAAACAGTACAAGAGACGCAAGGATCGCCCCTATGCATTGGGATATTACATACCCTATTGCGTCATCCAGCTTGATCTTGCCTGCAACCAGCATGGCCAGCGTTATTGCAGGATTGATATGGCATCCTGAAATGTTGCCTATGGCATATACCATGACCAAAACAGCGAATCCGAAAGCCAGGGCGATTCCCAAGAATCCTATATAGCTCCCTGCTATGACTGCGCTTCCGCATCCTATCAAAACCAGGACAAAAGTCCCTATCAATTCAGCAGCATATTTTTCAAGATTGTTTAGATTCATGGATATCCACCAGCAATATCAATCATAAATATAATCATTTAAAAAATATAGGGTTGGCCCCTTTTTCAGCGCTATAATTTACCAGATTCCAGGCACCAACCTGTATCTTACCTTTTTCGCGTATTCTTTGTATCCCTTCAGATCTTTCTGGAGGAACTCGTCTTCGAAGTGGGTGCGGAAAACGAATGCGGCAGCAAGCAGGAGCGCAGGCACCAGCCCGTAAAGCGAGCCGAAGCCAAGCGGCATGGCTGCATAGAAAACGATCATCCCGAGATACCCCGGATGCCTGACTATGGCATAGGGCCCTATTGTAACAACCCTATGCTTCCTTTCCTTCTGGATCCTGACAACCCCCTCAAAGAACTTGTTAACGACAAGCGCCCATGATGTAAATGTCCAGCCTGCGATGAACAGGAGAACGCCAGCAAGATAATATCCGATGCCGAGAGTGGCTCCGGACCTGACATCAAGGCCGCAGACAACAGGAAGCGCGAACATCAAAATTATATAGAGCCAGGCATAGACCTTGTCCCACCATTTCATCCTGCCCTTGAGCATTTCGCTTCTCGCCTCTATGACTTCAGGGTTATACTTCAGGAATATCAGCATGTTAAAGAAAAGGGATATGATATAAAGCCCGAAGAAAAGCCATGCCCCTGGAAGATCTGTCCTTCCCGCGGACAGGAAGAACAGCCCGAACATCAGCAGCATGCTGAACAATACCTGCGCTCCCCTTTTGACTGCAGCCTTCCAGAACACAGTTTTTTTCCCATTTTTCCCAGCCAAAACATCCACCCTATGGAAATTATCTTATCATGATCATCTTCTGCAGCAGACCATCAGCGCAACAGCGGAAAATGCAGCTATGCCCGCGGCTGCTGTGAAGCCAACCAACGGCCCGGCAAATGCCCACAGCGCTCCAACCATTATGCTGGCAGGCAGGTATGCAACCCCTATTGCGGTGTTGTATGCCCCGATCGCCGTGCTTCGCCTTTCCTCCTTTACCATGTCGCTG
>JAPLWW010000009.1 GCA_026396375.1 Microcaldota archaeon
AAGCCCAGGCAGCCCTTCTCGACCGCCTTCGAAAGGACAATCCCGGATACTCATTCACCATAAAAGGTCTTATTCCCACATCAGAAGATGGAAATGTTGGCGTGCCAACAATACAGATATTGATTAGGAGGAGTTTGGACGATGTTGAAGAAGCTAAAGAATTGGAGAAGAAAATAAAAACATCGGAAAGCGAGATATCCTCAGAAATTGCCGGATTAGCTCATCATAAGATCAATGGTGCAGGTATTTTTATCAATGAGCAGATGTATGAGCACCTGAAGGATCCTGAAGCCCAGGCAGCCCTTCTCGACCGCCTTCGAAAGGACAATCCCGGATACTCATTCACCATAAAAGGTCTTATTCCCACATCAGAAGATGGAAATGTTGGCGTGCCAACAATACAGATAGGGATAAAGCGTGATATTGATAATATTATCCCAAAAAGGACATAAATTTCTTTCTTTTTGAGATGAAGACAAATTCAGTTTTTCTTTACCGTAGACGGCTTTCTTTTTTTGCGAAAAAAGAAAGGGGCTGTGCAGGGAGTGGGATTTGAACCCACGAATCTCAGAGAGAACAGGATATTAAGTCCTGCGCCTTTGACCAGGCTTGGCAACCCCTGCCTAAGATAAGCTATTGCATAAATAGAATATAAAAGATTATTGGCTTGCATTTTTTCTTCGGGAAGAAAGAGCCTTCGCCCGAAAAAGCCATTTGGAAAGGAAATTGTTTGGTAAAAAATGTTTCTTTAACGGTAAAAGCACAATCAAATGACATAAGTATTTAAACAATCGGAATAAAAGTAAACCATGTTCGAGGAATATATAAGTATAGTGGGATTGGCTCTGCTTATCATAGCCTGGATTCCTGAGACCCTGCAGAATTGGAGGGAGAGGGGGCGCAACCTCAATATCAAATTCGTCTGCCTCTATCTGTTCGGTTCGCTGTTCCTGACATACCATGCGGTCATAATCAAGGACGCTGTCTTCATGTACCTTAATTCGGTGGCTACATTGATAGCTCTATTGAATGCGATCGTGATCCTTACCAATACCAAGGCAAAGGTCAGCAGGAAAGCCAAGAAGGCAGGCAGGAAGAGATAACCCTATTTCGGATGCAATCCCATCGGCTCTATGCAAATAGGATTATTATAATTAGTGGACTTTGCCTTTTCTATTATCTGCTGGAAGACACTTGGAGAGGCGTGCGACATGAACATGCTCCTGATGTAAGCCTCCAGGGACTTGTGCACTGTCCTGTGGCAAAGCCTGCAAAGGGGTATCAGGTTATCCAATTCATCCTTTCCGCCGAAGCAGTGCGGAACTATATGATGAACAGTTAAATGGTTGCTGAAGCTTTCCCTTGCTCCGCAGACGAAACAGGAAGAATTATGTCTTGCCAAAACCTCAATCCTTTCAAAATTTCTGGGGGGATCCTGGTGCATATAATATTATCTCATTTCATATATAAATGTTTTGCTTTTTCAGAGAGAGGACTCTATCAATGAGACAAGCCTCTTTGCCCCGTTCATCTTTTTGCCCACGCGGTAGAACGGGTCTATATTCTTCCTCAGCCTCCTTGCCCTTTCTATGGCCAGGGAAAGGGAAAACTCGTTGACATCCCTGGGATCAAGGCATTCCCCTATCCCTAGCTCCTTCACCATCCTTGAGTTGTTTATCCTTTCCTGGTAGTTGCTGTTTGGTATGCAGACCATAGGCCTCCTGAGCATTATGCTTTCCATTATAGTAGTATGGCCCCCGTGGAGGATGTTCGCCATGCTTCCTCCCATGAAGTCCCTCACATATTCCATGAAGACGATGTTTCCGTCCTTCGATTTCGGGCCCTTTGCCACAAAATTGTACTCCTTCATCTTCCTTGCGATGTCTATGATGTTGGCATCGGTGTTGTAGCCTGCGCCCTGGTTTATGACAACCGTGCTGTTTTTCCATTTCCTTATGCCGGAAAGGTCAACGACAGGGCCGAGGAAGACCGTGTTTTTCGGGATGTTGTGCTGGATGTTCTTCGCGCATATCGAGTAGGGCAGGGGAAAATCCGGAATGGCTATTATGTTGCCGTTGGAAAAGGAGGAGTGGAAAAACTTGTCGAAGCCCTTTATGAGGGTTTTCTGGACCCCTGAGAAGAATATTGAATTGTCGGTGTTGTTTGAAATGAAAATGATTTTTTTATTGAGCATCGTTGAAAGCAGCAATCCGAACATCGACGAGTCTATGACAACAAGGTCGGACTTTTCTATGGTTTCCTTTGATTTTGTCAATGTCCCTGGATTGAACCTTTTGAGTATTTCCGCGATTGATGAGGTTACGTCCAGCCCCTTTTCGTCAAACTTCAGGTCATAGGGCTGCTCAACCTCAATTACCTCTATTTTTTTCTCTTTGAAGAACTCCGCGCCCTGGCCGTAGGTGATCACCCTGCCCCCCGTCTTCTCGACAACAGGGAGCATCCTGGCCGCGTGGCCGTACCCCAATCCCTCTATTATGAAGGAAATCTCTGGCATAATATCAATAAGATATTCAACTGCTTGGTTTAAAAAATATCTTCAGGGCCTTGATTAAGCTTTTAAATGCTATATCCAATAACCCTTTACCTGAGCTTAGATGGGCTCGTAGCTCAGTCTGGTAGAGCGACGGTCTTATATGGCGCGTTCTATTATGGCCTAGGTTAGCCGTAGGTCCTGGGTTCGAATCCCAGCGGGCCCAAATTTTCATTTTGAAAATTAAAAAAAGCGGCAGGGATTGAATGTTTTGCATAAAGATAGAAAAGGAAAGGGCGAATGAAACCATCAGGGCCCTATACAAGAAAAACCTCATTGACAAATCAAGGAAGATAGGGAATGACGGCTCCTTTGTATATATTCCTGTAATGAAAAAAATAAAGGGATTTGACTATTGTAACATGAAATTGAGACAAAAGGAAAGCAGGCCGAAAAACCTCGGCGAGGCCCTGAAGGAATTCGGCATCGAAAGCAGAAATGTGATATCCTCATTTGACCTTATGGGCACCATCGCAGTTGTTGAAATTCCGGAAGGAATAGACCCCAGAAAGGCTGCGAAGGCAATAATGAGCGTTCACAGGGGGGTCAAAAGCGTTTTCCAGAAAACAAGCGGAATGAAAGGCAAGTATAGAGTAAGGAAGCTGAAGCTGATAGGCGGAAAAAGGCAGAGGATTGCAAGCTATGTCGAAAACGGCATCAGGATGGAATTCGATGTTGAAAAAGTCTTCTTTTCCCCAAGATTATCCAATGAAAGGAAAAGGATTTCAGACCTGGCAAGGAAAAGGGAGAATGTGCTTGTGCTTTTCGCAGGAGTGGGGCCTTTCGCGCTGTGCATCGCAAAGAACAGGCCAGATGCAAAGGTGATTGGCATCGAGCTCAACAGGGAGGCAGTGAAATGGTTCAATAAAAATATAAGGATCAACAAGCTGAAGAATGTTGAGGCGGTATTAGGGGACGTGAAAAAAGAGCTTGCAAAGAGAAGATACAGGAAATGGGC
>JAPLWW010000037.1 GCA_026396375.1 Microcaldota archaeon
AACTTCTTCGCCTTTTCCCAGTGCTTGCCCTTGAAGCAGTCCCTGAAAACAGAATACGCAAGAACCATTGCGAACCCGAGCACCCACGGATAAACGAAAAACAGGATCGCTATCGGATCGCTCACTGGCCTCATTCCGCCAAGCTTGAGGACGTCATACTTGAAAATGGCCTGGGATATCATGCTTGAAAGCATAGAGACTATGAAGATCACAAGTCCCGCAACCAATCCAGAAACAATGAATTTTTTAGATCCCATGGGTAAGAATTCCGTCTGCAGATTTAAAACATTTTCTGTTTTAGGTTATAATGCATGTTTTAAAATGCTTTTGTGCATAATAACATTATGAATATAGCAAGCACTGAAGCCAAGCCAAGCAAGCATGACTTTAGCCATAATGCCCACATAGGAAAAGAAATGAGAAGCATGAAGGATGCGGCAGAGGAAAAGTATATTGCAGTAGCGAACATTGAAGAGCTCATGAACAATTCCTTGTCAATGGACAGGATCAAGATAAGGGGCAATATTGAGATAGCTTTTAACATGTCAGACATACCTGAAATGGAAATCGAGGGTGACCTAAGGTGCAAGAACATCGTGAGCAGCAACGGGATAACCGTGGTTGGGGACATAAAGGCAGACTGCATCCGGGTAAAGCAGATCAGTGCACGCAACATCGCATGCTCGGTCATTGAGGCAGATGACATTGCTGTAGAAAACAGGATATTGTCAAACAATTTATACGGCAAGAACATCAAGGCAAAGGAAATCCGTGTGACTGAAAAAATATTCGGGCAAAACATAGATGCAGATTCCATATATGCGTCAGATGTGAATGCGTACCATATATCCTCAAAGACAGTTGAATCGAAGAGCAGGATAAGCTGTGAAATCCTGGATTCGAAAAACTTCAAGGCTCATGAGCTAAGGGTAAGCAAGTTTGTAATCAAGGAAACAAAATAGGCAGCGCAATCTACTCATCGGCTGCCTTTGATCCTCAGGGTGGTGTATTTGTAGTATGCGTAAACCACCGAGAGGGCCAGGGACGCCAATATCGACACTATCGCTATTATGAATGCCTGCTCGAACAGGATTATGCTCAGGATTGATATGACTGCGGATGTCTTGAAAAGCAGCCCTGCAACCTTGTGGGTCCTGTTCCATACCCGCTCGTCTGAAACAGTGGGCGGGATCCTTATGCCGAAGGCGTAGTTTTGCCCGACGTTTTCCACGATAAGGCCCATGAAATAGAAAAGGAACGCGAACCCTATGACTATCGCCTTGGACAGGTTGAACAGCAAAGGCATGAGATTCCAGGAAAGGACAGCAACGTTGAGGTATGCCAGGAACAGCAGGAAAATTGAAACGAATTGGTTGTAGCGGCGCTGCATGTTGATGGACTCCGCCATGTTCTTGTCAAGCTTAGGGATCAGGGCGAAGATCACGAACATGACAGCGGATATTATCGGGAGGAAGAACGCGGCGCGCTCCTTCGGAACAAAGCTGTCCGGATTGCCATATGCGTCAAAATGGATCGCCATTACCGAAGGCAGAAGGTCATAGTACATGAAAGATCCCAGAAGAGAGACTATTATTATCATGGGAATTACGCAATTTACGGCTCTCATGCCAATATTCTGCCAAACAGGGTTTAAAAAGGTAGAAGGAAGGGCGCGGGAAATAGAGACGGGGAAAATGGCCATTTATGAATCCGAACAGATTTTATTTTTTTGCTGTCCTGTAATATTCAATGTAAGCATAGGCAACGCATATCACTATGGAAAGCATGGCCGAGCAGATCAGGATAATGAATGAATATTCCGGCAACAGCATCCCTGCCAAAGAGATGATTGCGGAAGCCTTGAAAAGGGATGATCCAAGCCTATGGGTCTTTTCCCAGATTTTTTCATCTGAAAGGGTGGGCGGAATCCTTATCCCCATTGTAAAATTCTGCTTTGCATGGCCGATGGCATAGCCCATGAAATATAGCAATGCCGCAAACCCCAGAACCATGAATTGGGAAAGGTCGAATGAGAATGGCAGGGCATTCCAGGCCAAAGACAGCGAATGCACATAGACCAGGAACAGGAAAATCACGATCACGAACTCATAGTAGTATTTCTGCGTTTCCTTCGAATCCTGCAGTTTCCTGTCAAATCTCGGCAGGAATGCCAGCAACAGGAAAAGGAATGACAGAAGCACAGGTATAAGGAAGGCTCCTATCTCCTTTGGCATGTAGCCGTTGGGGTTTCCGCCTGCGTCCCAGTGGGTCGCCATGATGGAAGGCAAAATGGGGTAATAGAGGAAAGAGATGAACAAAGAGGATAGGATTACGGCGGAAATTGAAGTGAAGATGTTCCCCATGATGGGGATAGGCCTGTAAAGGTTTAAAAAGCTCGGATTAAAGGGCAAGGTATAAAAAAGATTATTGTTTAAACAGATTATGTCATTTGATAAATCCCTTAAAACGTATATGAAGCATTACGATGCGGCAATCCTTTTCGGGATGCCCCTTCTGCTGTCCATGATACTTTTGGTCCTGTTCCCATACCCGACATTCACGTCCTTGGGGGCAGTGTTCCTCAGGGTGATAAACCTCAGCGACCTGGGGGTATTGGGGATAGGGATAACCGCACTGATACTGCTGGTATCCATATTGCTGATAGGCATTACCATAAGCGCAATATCCCTGATAGTGAAGGAGGAAAGGGTAGGCCACAAAACAAGGTACAGCCTTTTCCTGGAGGCCATCAACACATACAGCATAAGCATATCCGTGTTTTACCTTGCGGTTTTCCTGCTTTTGGCAGGCATCCAGATATTGACGTTCATATGGGATATCAACACAGTGCTGTTCTCAATAGTGTCCTTGGCAATATCCTATCTTGTTTTCTTTGTGCCTTTTGCGATGGTCATAGATGACTACAGCGTGGGAAGGGCGATGACTGCTGCAATGGAGCACCTCAGGGCCAAGCCTTTTGATCCCTTGAAATGGTTCTTCATCATAATGATAGTGAACCTTGCGGTTGTCTTCATCCTGCAGCTGTTAATGGATTACCAATTGGCAAAAGGAATTGCGACGTTCATAAACGGGCTTATTGTCCTTCCGTTCATGATAATATACGGGGCGCACATGTACGTTGACAAGTACCCCATGACAAGAAGATGACTATGAGGCTCTTTATCGGGATTCCGATTCCTGAGGATATTCTGGAAAGGATAGCTGAAGCTTCAAAGGAGCTTGCTGATCCGAATCTTAAAATTATCCCTAAGGAAAATCTCCATCTTACGCTTGCCTTTCTTGGCGAATATGATTTGGACAAGGCAAATGAGAAGCTGGGCAGAATGAAATTTGAGAATGGAAATGTTGAGATGAAAGGCTCAGGGGTTTTCCCGAAATTGGATTATGCGAGGATTGTTTGGATAGGCACAAGATGCGAAGAGATGAAAAGGAACGCTGAAATGATAATGAAAGAGTTTAACATCAATGAAAATCGGGAAACGACGTTGCATTTGACTGTTGCAAGGGTTTACGGCAAAAGCGACAGGATAGGATTATTCCTGGAAAAATACAAGGATAAGGAATTCGGGTCTTTCAATCCTGAGGATATCTGCATCTATGAAAGCATTTTGAAAAAGCCCAATCCTGAATATAAAATAATTGAAAAAATAAAAATTTAGCTATTTCCTGCTTGAAGGCGCAAGCTTCATCCTGCTGAACAGGTTCGCTATGCTCTTCACTGTCGCTATGCTGAAAAGCCTTTTTACCCCGTCAACTGCCTTGTCATCGCTTTCTGAAGACAGCCATACCAGCATCACGACCTTCTTCAGGAAGGCCTTTGTTATGTTGGGGTCATCTTTTTTGAGGTTGTTTATGAGGCCATTTAACTCAACGTTCTTTGATGCCATGAAGTCCTTGAACTTGGCGCTCTTTTCTGTAACGTTCTTCTTTTCCTCATCCCTGTTTTCCTTGTAAACAGGCATGTCTCCCCCTTCAAATGTTTGAAAAACCATCATTTTCACCTTTTATATCCTATGGCTCTGAGGAATGTTTTCCTTTCCTTGGCCTTTTCCTCTGTTTCCACTCCTTTTGGGGATTCCCCATCTATGACTCCCAGAATGCCCCTTCCCTTGCCGTTTTCAGCGATTATTATCTCTATCGGGTTGGCAGTCGCAGCATGGATATTGACCACTTCTGAGACTGTTTTCAGCCTGTTTAGGACATTAACAGGATATCCCTCCTTCATGAATATGACAAATGAGTGGCCTGCGCCTATTTCCTTGGCAAGGTCAACCGCCTTTTTGACCATATCGTCGCTGTTGCCGTCATATCTTATCAGGCAGTCCCCGCTGGCCTCGCAGAATGCAACCCCGAATTTCATGGTTGGGTTTGTCTCGATTATTGCCTCATATATGTCTTCTATTGTCTTTATGAAATGGGAATGGCCTATAATTACGTTTTCGCCTTTTCCAGGGGTTGATTTCACTGAGGAAAGGTTCATAAGATAAGATTTCCTTATAAGAGTATATAAACATTGTCAAACGCTACGAGGAACAACCAAGAAAGGCAACAAAGCAAAATGCTGTTTAAAGCAAGAAATCATTTCTTCCATCTTAGGGATTCGCAGCTGATCAAAAGGCCCATTATTATGAAGATTATCCCAAGCCCCCCTGAGATTGTGCTTATCTCCATTCCTATCAAAAGTTCAGATACCGTAATCAGAATGAGGATGGAACCTATGGAGATCATCGCATATCCTCCAACTTTTTTCTTATTCATCCCCATGCAATGATAGTATAATGGTCTAATATTTAAATGTTTTTCAAGGCGTTTTTATGGCTGCCTTTTTTATGTGGTTTTTAGTATAAATATAAGGTTTAAAAAGGATTTTATGTTATAGTGATTCCATGAATGCTCAAAAACAGAAAATATTGAAGAATAGGATAAATTACAAGTCGCATAAAAAATACAAGTCAGTGGTTCCTGATTGGCTGATAGATGACTGGAAAAAATACCAATGCCCTGACTGCAGGAAGGGGGACCGCTCGAAGTGCAGCGCCAACAAGAAGAACATGAGGGCTTTCAGGGAGGATGAAAAGGGCAAAATCCACTATTACTGCTTTATGGGATGCCTTATGCTGGAATTGCTTGAAAAGGCAACTCCGGAAGATGTCAAAAAATTCATAGAATCCCAGTTCAATGTGGACGGCCATTATGAAAAGCTGGCAAATCCCTGATTGTAACAGGCGTGTCAAAAAAGATGCAGCATTTGGTATTGTGTGTATTAGTGTAAAGATAAGGTTTATAAACAGTTCTATATAACAGTAATGGTTATGGTCGCTCAAAAACAGAAGATATCAAAGATCGTGGGTAGCAAGCCTATTGCACATTTTAACAAAAAGGAAATTGCCAAGGCAAAGGATCTGATAGAGAAGATTGATGCAAATTCTGTCCTTGGGCAGGAAATCAGGAAAGCAATAATAAAGGCAGGGATAAAGTTAGCAAAGCCAAAAACAAAAAGGGCAGGAAAAAAGGACCTCGAAGCCGAGATGGGCGCAGCGGCAATAAGAGAGCTTATATACGGCCTTCCGCCAAAAAGGGAAGGAAAGAAAACTGAAAATTCTAAAGGAAAGAAAGAGATAAGTAAAGCTAAGGCGACCGGAAAGCCAGCTGTAAAAACAGCAAAGTCAAAAAGAGCGGGCCAGACCAAGAAAAGCACCAGGAAACAGGTTAAAAGACAAAGGACAAGAAGGCCAAGGAAAACTGAAATTATAGAGGCAAAAATGCCAAAGCCAACAATGCTGGAGAGGATTTCCGCAAGAATAAAGGCATTTGGAGCAAGGAACAGGAGAGTAATGATAAGGGCAACGATAGCCCTTGCGACAGCGGCACTCGCATTCGCTTCGGGAGTAGCGATCAATATGTATCTGAAACATAATCCTCCTAAAAGCAAGGCTCCGACAGAAATGATCTCAAAGGTGGCAGGAAAAGAGAACACGTCAGTGGCGTATTATGTGCCTAAAGGAGATTCTTCATTCATAAAGGCAAGGGAAGGCTACTCTCCTGCGATAAAGCCTGTTCCTAAAGAGCCTGAGCCAAAGGCGGTTG
The DNA here is from genome assembly GCA_026396375.1 of Microcaldota archaeon. GTDB lineage: Archaea > Micrarchaeota > Micrarchaeia > Anstonellales > J096 > JAPLWW01. The sequence continues at coordinate 6,109 of JAPLWW010000037.1, forward strand.
CTCCGGCAAAGGAGGAGCCGAAGAAGAAGGCGATTGCAGAGAAGAAAGCAGAGCATAGGAAGGTCGTGAAGCACAAGATCAATACTGCAAAAACAATTGCCAAAAAGCAGGAAGTGAAGAAGGACATGGTTGTTCAGGACATTCCTGCGCTAGCCATTCAGCCAGTCATTGAAGAGGTAAAAAAGCCGATTGTGGTGTCATTGCCTGATAACATGAGATACAATGAGCCCAAGAACAAGCTTGAGATAAACATTGACAGGATAGTGGGGGGAAAGGGCAACGGGATTACGGTCAAGTTCATGAAGATGCCTATAAATGAGATAAGCATGGTCAAGGACAGCATAAAAGGGGAAAGGAATTCCGGAAGCACATGCCAGATAAGGGCAATTGACGGCACAACCTGCTATGTCCACGTGGCAAAGAGCGGCTGGATTCACAAGAAGGCGGAGATCATGTTCACAAAGATCAAAAAGAATGAAGGGAGGATTGAAAGCGTAAACACGACAATCCTGACAGTAGACAATGAAGGCCGCTATGGGGGAGACATAGAAAAGATAGATGAAATGGGGCTGGCGATCATGCCGCTGGTGCCTGATTCAGCCCCAACCCAGTGATTTTTCATTTTATCCCTTGTTTTTAAATAAAATGCCACATTTAAACACATTTAAAAATCCTTTTTCTCCAAAGGATATATGGCAGAAACAAGGAAATGGCCGACTTTTGTGAAGGATGACCCGATTGTCCTGAAGCAGCTTTCTTACATATACAATGATAGCATTGAAATCAATGGAAACATGTATGTTCCTGGAATAGACAGAAAAGGAAAATATCATCCGGAAAGGAACCCGTATCTATACTTTATCAGAAAGGAATTGGGATTTGAAAATGTCAAGAAAATAAGACACGGTTTTGATGACCCTGAAGGAAGGAAGATGATCTATGCATATCTTTATGCCAACGAAAACAACAATTCCAAATACTATGAACTGAGGAAAATACTGGAGAAGCCAAATCCAAGGGAGGATCCTGCATTCCAGAATGCGCTTGTTTCATACGACAAAAAGATAATGAACGATATTCCCACCATGTCTGTAAATGCGCTGAAGAGAGACACTTCATTATCCTTTTCCTATGAATCGAATTTTACCGACAACTGGGACATATCCCTGAGGGTTCCGGGAAAACTGCAGAACAGCATGGTCATAAATAACACCAATGTCAGGATATTGAGGCTGATAAACAAAAAGACAAATGATGTTTCCTATGAGCCTGTGACCGATCTGGGCAACATTAATGACAGCGCAATGAAGGAAAGGATCAGGAAAAGGGAAAAGGAAGGCAACAAGGTGGACCTGTTCAGCGGAATATCTGTATTGAACAAAGGAAAGGGGATAACATTCAGCATTGTGGGAAACGAGAAGGAGGGGACAGTGAGGATAATCGATCCAAAAGGAAATGGTATAGCAACGCTTTTGATAGACGGTAAACAGCTTACAGGAGATCTTGGCAAAAATCCCATTTTCAAGGAAATCAGGATAACGGAAAAGAATACCGACAATCTTGTCGCGGGATTCAGCCTTGAGCAGCAGCAGAAGGTTGCGATGAGCCAGAAACAGAGGAGAAATATTAACTAGGTGAAATGATATGGCAAAGACAAAGGAGGAACTGAGGAAAAAATTTGATTTGCAATATGGAGAAATAGCGAATGCGCCAATTTCAGAAGAAAGGAGAAAAGAGATAGAAGAAAAGGCCAAGGTGAATGTAGCGAAGGCGAACAAGGACGCATCGCTGAAGGATATACCCGAAAACAAGGAGGCCCAGAAGGCAAGCAACCGCGACAATTATTTCGAGAAAAAGGATGTCATGGGGTTTGTGGAAAAGGCATGGACATGGAAAGGTGGAGAGAACAGCATTAGCCTCGGATTCCCCAGCGTCTCATTCCAATTCGATAGGGAGCCTATCTCTCCTCCGAAAAGAGTGGACAACAATGAGAAAAATGATGACCAGACATATGTCGTGAACCTGGGAAAGGGCATGATTGCGGTGATAAACATTGCCACCGAAGGGAAAAATATGACCCTGAAAATGCTTTCAACTGCCAACAAGGAGATCCAAACGCTTACAATCAGTTCAAGCAAGAAAATGAGCAAGGATCCGAATGTTCCAAACTCCACCGAATTGAGCTATTCGGGGGAAGTCAGGATTGGAAAGGATCCTACCATAAAGAATGCAAAGGAAAACCTGAACCCTCCGTTTAAGAGCATCGCAGTTGAGACAAGCACCGGCGGTTCCAGAATAAATTTCTGGAGCGCAAAGGAAGGGAAGAGGATCCAGGACGCATTGGCCCAGATAAGGGGGGACAAGACCTTTGATGACAAAGGGAGAAAGATTCCGGAAGTGGTGAGGGCACTCAATGACATAAGAGAGGCAAGTCTGATCAGGGAGCAGCAGGCCATAGCCAGCAGAAGCATACCTGCAAAGAAAAAAATTGACCTGGAGGAGAAGAAGGTTGCGGAAGCCCTCCCAAAGAAGGAAAAGAAATCTTCCTGGTGGAAAACCAAAAACTAGGAATTGAAAGGTGAAACGCATGGCAGAAGCAAGGAATGAGAAGGAGGTATTCTTCACTGCTCTGTTCGAGGGAAAAAGGGGAAAGGACTGGAAGGCAAGCGGCCTTAAAAATTACTTCGAGAAAAAATATGTCAAAAATGAGGGAGACACATATATCCTGAGTGTGCCTGCCAGCGCAACAGAGACAGGGGTTTTCAAGGACACGCGCATTTCATTCATGTTTTTCAATGAACCGACAGCCATAGACAGGATAAAGATTGATGGCGAAGACGACAAGCACCAGACATACCTATTCAAATTCAAGGACACTGCCGCAATAGTCGATGTCATAATACATGACCTAAAAAATGACAAGGAAAAGGGAATATCGATAGAAATGCGCCCAAGAAACGGAAAATCGAAGAGACTGGTTGTTAAATTAGACGAAAACAGGGAATTGAATGTTTTGGTAAGGGACATGAAAACAGATAATTTCTTTACAAATCAGGGAAATGCACGCGAGGTAAACTTCATGCAGATCACGAAGAACCTGGAGAAGCCACCAGATTATCCATTCCGTTTAGCAAGGGTTGAAAACGATCTTACAAGGGTCCAGGCGTTCAATCCGATGGAGATAAACATAAATCTGGCTGAAAATACTGAGAAGATACCCAAAAGAAAGACCCTGCCTGAGAGCGACAAGAAAAAGGAGGAGGTTGTTTATGTCAAACCTCCCAAAACAAAGCAGAGGAACTATTACTGATGAGGTAATCTAGATGGCTGACAAAAAAGATGAAAAGGATAGGAAAGATATGGAGAATCTTCTTGAGTCCGCAGTCAAGGAATACGACCGAAACGAGCAGATGTACAGCAGAGGAAAGAAGACAAAGGAGGCGACGGCGGAATACGAGAAAAACAAAAAGCAGATCCTGGAATTCATCGCGAAGCTCGAAAATGAGGGAAAATCCCCTCAGGTGGCCGTGGGCAGCATACCTAAAAAGAGGACCATACTCATGGATGAAGTTGCTGTTGCCGCTCCAAGGGAGAAATCAAAGCAAAAGAACTGAGAATTCGGTTTCTAAGGGGAAATGCATGGCTGGGAATGAGATTGAAATCGCGCTTGACGAATACAGGGAAAATGAGCTGAAATACAGGGACAGGAAGATAACCAAGGAGAAATACGAGGAAAAGAAAAGGGATATCCTTAAGCTAATCAGCATAATCGAAAAGGGAGTGGAAAGTCTCGCAGAGGCAAAAAAGGAGATGGATGCTAACAAGATATATGGTGACAGCGTTGTCGTCAAGGCCCAAAAGGAGCCATCTGCTGTAATAATTGGGAAGACGATACCAACAGCAGAGAAAATCTCCAAGGAAGAGCCCAAGGTCGCTGCCGCGGCTCCAAAGAAAAAGGCAGTGGCCAAGGACTAAACAGCAGCTTTTTATTAGCTTTGATGATTGATTCCTTTAATGGCATCCGCTAAAAAAATAAAGACAAAGGACGGCTACTATCTCAAGGTTCCAGAGGAGATCTGGAAGGAAATACATGACAGTGCAGAGATATTCAGGCTCAGGGAAGGCTATTTCATGCTTACCCCCTCCTTGGCAAAGACAGAGGGCAAGGAAGAGAAGCCAGCTGAAAAGAAGGAGGAGAATGACAAGTTTGCGCTATTGTACGACATTTCATTGATACCCTTCAACAGGAGGGACGTCGAAAGCATAGGACTGAGCGTAAGCCCAAGGCAGAAGTCAATGCTTGAGGAAATGATAAGCAATAAGACAGTGTCAATATTTGAGAAAGGGGGGAAAAGATTCATACAGTTTTCCCCTGAGCTATACTCGAAGCTAAAGGAATACACAAAGGCAATGAAAGGGGAGACAGCCAATCCTGAAACAAGGGAGGCGCAGCAGGCTTCCCAATCAAGGCCGGCCCAGGCCCAAAGGACAGGGCAGGGGAAGGTGGGCGATTTTGCGGTTTTCTCAAAGGACGAATTCAGGGAGTTCCAGAGGAACCTTGACCCCAAGGAATCGAAATACCTGATAATACTTCCGTGGTTTGACGGAAAGGTTTACGTGGGCTCAAGAACGTGGCTGATGTCATGGGGGGAAAAGGCGATAGAGGTCCTAAGAAAGAAAAAAGAGCTCACCAATGACGAGCTGGCATCTGAATTGAAGGTAAACTGGAACGGGGCAAGGACCATAGCCATCTCGCTGTGCAACGAGGGAATGATAATAGAGTCAAAGAAAGGGTATTATAGCCTTGTGGAATGACATTATAGCCTGTAATAGATCTGCAGAACCTTTACCGAAAGGGCAACGACAGCCACGAAGATCAGCAAATGGACAGGCGAGATCTTCACTCCGCCTATGCTTTCGCTTACGCTGAATGTGGGTATGCCCGCCATTGTCATTGGCATGGATATGTTCTGCTTTTTCAACATGGATAGATAAATGCTCAATAATGTATATAAATGTTTTGATTAACAGTCTAGATACGGATATATTCGTAAAAGGTGAAATTTGATGTCAAGGGCAAGGGTAAGAACAAAAAGGATAATCACAAAGGCAAAGAGAACCCCTGGAAACAGGATATCTGAAAGGTACCTCAAGAAAGGGAAGGAAAGGAACAGGTGCAACGCCTGCGGAATAGTCATGAGCTCGGTAACCTCAAAGGGGCCAAAGAGCGGAAAGACGCAGACGAGGATCTATGGAGGAAACCTTTGCCATTCCTGCCTTGAGACGGTGCTGAAATACAGCGCAAGGGTCAAGAGCAAGGCAATCAAGATCGAGGAAGTGCCAATCAAGTATAAAATGCTCATAATAAAGGCAGTTGAGAAACTATGAAAATAGCAATATCCGGCCTTGTGGGAACTGGGAAAACCACTGCGGCGCTGGAGATACAGAAGCTGCTTAGGAAAAAGGGAAAGGATGTTGAGGTAATAATCCCCACCTTCAAGGACATTGCAAAGGAGATGGGAATAGACCTTATGGAATACCAGAGGATGGCGGAGAACGATCCCAGCATAGACAAGCTTTTTGACAAAAGGACGGAGGAGATGGCGTCAAAGGAGAAGAATGCGATAATAGCGTCATGGCTCGCCATTTGGATAATAAAGGATGCTGATTTGAGGGTTTTCCTCTATGCCCCATTGAGCACAAGGGCTGAAAGGATCTCTAAAAGGGACGGAATAGGCGTAGAGGACGCCAAAAGGCACATTGAGCAGAGGGAAGAGGAAAATAGAAAAAGATATATGTCTTTGTATGGAATAAACATATTGGATTATACCCAGGCGGACGTATGCATTAATACGCTGACGTATAGCGCCAAAGGGGTCGCGGAGGCTGCGGTTTCCGCGCTTGAGATAAAGGGAAAGAGATGAAGGTGTTTGATTATGACAGCGATTGAAAAGGGAAGGGATGTCCTTATAATAAGGGGCGCAGACGCAGGGAAAAAGGCGTCAGTTGAGGAAATATTGAACAGCTTTACTGTAAGGATAAAGCTTGGGACAGGCAAATCAAGGAACATAAACATAAGGCACATAGAACCACTAAGCTAAGATCAAAATGTTGGAAGACAAGATAAATAACTCCTTTATTTTCGTAGACAAGCCCCCTAACATGCTGTCCCATGAGATGACAAGCTGGGTTGGCAGGATCATTGGGTCCTCAAAGGCAGGGCATATAGGGACATTGGATCCCAAGGTTACAGGGGTCATGATAATAGGGCTTGGAAAGGCAACCAAGCTTATACAGTTCTTCTCAGGAATAAGAAAGGAATATGTTGCTGTCATTGACTGGAAAAAGGAGGTTCCCGAGGATTTTGCCATTGAGAGATTTTCAAGGTTCAAAGGCAAGATAAAGCAGATCCCGCCTGAGCAGAGCGCGGTCGCAAGAAGGGAAAGGGAGAGGAATGTCTATTCATTGGAATTATTGGAGCATGACGGAAGGTTCTCCGTTTTCAGGACCCTTGTTGATCCTGGAACCTACATAAGGACGCTTTGCGCAGACATGGGAGGGAAGATGGCTGACCTGAGGAGGATCTCCGCAGGCCCCATCACTGAAAAAGACTGCCATATCATGCAGAGGATAGTCGATGCATCCAACCTTTACAAAAAGGGATATCCGAAACAGCTGGACAATATGCTTGTCTCGGTTGACGACATGATCGAGAAATTCGGGATAAGGAAGATATGGATCAAAAAGAATGCTGCCATCGGCGTCTCAAACGGATCTCAATTGGATTATTCAGGCATAGAGAAAGGTGATTTCTCAAAAGGGGAATATGTTGCTCTGTATTATGGAAAGATGCTCATTGGGATGGGAGAAGCCATTTCCAATGAAAAGAGGGGCTTCGTCATAAAGCCGGTAAGGATAACTGCCAATAGAAAGGAAATAGAAGAAAGCAATTAAAGCCTTTTGCAGATATGATAAGCCATGGCAGACAGGAAAGAGCAGGTTTCCATAACGCACAAATACGGCCAGAAACTGAAGGAAGCAGCAAAAAGGAACAATTATAGATTAAGCGAAGACGGGGTGCCTAGCCCCGCATTCATTGAAGCAAGGGAAAGGTACGGGAGATATTTTGAGCATGTGAAGAAGGGCGCGGTTGAATGCGATGATAACAAGATAAAGGAGATATTGCTGAATATGCCAGGCAACTGCGAACTGCTTGTTATGGGGGAGCAGCATGAGATATCAAGGCACAGGCATATCATCAGCGATTGCATGGAGGATCTGAAGGTAAGAGGAATTTCAATGCTTGCCCTGGAGCACCTTCCTGAGGAACTGCAGGAATCAATTGACAGGTTTGACCCTAAAGATATCAGAAAAATAAGAGAGAATGTGAAAAAGGGCTGGGTCAAGTACAGCAGCGACGCGGTTGATTCCATAATGCAGCTTATTTTGGATGCAAAGGCATACGGCATTGGCGTCATCGGATTGGACAAGTCCCTTGACATACCCACAGAGGAGTATGAAAAGGACAGGGAAAAATTCATGTTCTCAGTATTAAGGAGGAAAATGGGACAGGGAAAAATAATGCTGCTGTGCGGAAATGACCATAGCATCAATGCAAGGAAGGAATTCAGGGATATCAAAATTTCAAGCATGGAAATAAGCGGGGACGAGGCGCCAAGGGACAACAGAAGATACCTGATGAGGGCGAT
>JAPLWW010000110.1 GCA_026396375.1 Microcaldota archaeon
GCTCATCCCCGAATCCATGGTTTGGGATGTCGTGCTTTCAGGGGCAAATTCAAAGTTTGAAGCTTGGTTTGATATTGAATAGGCCAAAATGGACGGCCCTTCCTTTTCCTGGAGGTACAGCGCCCCCTTGAAATCCTTCAAGGCAGACCTTATGTCCAAAACATATGCCTTTCCCTTTGCATTCGATCCCTCAAATTTTATAAGCTCGAAGACATACGGCGATCCTGAAAACATGTCTGAGCCGTAAAAGGATGACCTGTTGGTTTGGGGATTGTCATAGGCTACAGTGCTTGAGTAGGAAGCCCACTTGTCATATGATGAGACAACCTTGAGGGTGTCATTTGCAGCGGCGCTTCCGCTGTCCCATCCGTTGTCTATTGAATTTGGAATGAAAACGAACAGCCATGATGAATCCTTTGGCGAAACCAGGGAAACCGCCCCGTATATCATCCCTGCAGCGTTGACATTGTTGACAGTGTAGAGCGGGTTCCTCATGTTGTCCAATGTCTTTGGAATTGTGCTTGGGGTCTGGAAGGATACCCCTATATTGTTCCAGAATGATGTCGGGGCGGAGTTTCCTGTATTAAGGATCTCTTTTTCCGGCTGGATGCCGACATATATGAATATTATCCTCCTGTTCTTGTTGGCCTCATACTGCTCAAGCAGGCCTTCGGGAGGATATCCCGTAGGCACAACCAGTATGGAACCCTCGGGCATCTTTGAAATGTCAAAAACATCCTTCATTATGATGGGATTGAGCCCGATCTTTTTTGCATTCACTGCAAAATCAAATGTAAAATCATCCATCCTTGTCGAGGCGTAATTGGGCTCTGTTATTACATATATGTCCCTTGATATTGGCGCATCTGTTGTCTGTATGGTCAAGTTCCTGTTGTTTGAATTCAGGGCGCTAAGATTGAAATCATTGACAACGTTGTAATTCTTGCTGTAGATGTTCCCGTAATCGGAAAACAGGACGCTGTTGATCTTCATCAGGACAACGGGCGGATATACTGGAGCGTTCATCAGCAGCTTCAGCTGTTCTGCAACATTCATGATATAGGATCCTATGAGAAATACGACAATGATGAATGCTATCATGTAAAAGATGGGCATGTTTGACCTTTTCTTCCTTATTAGCACCTCATCTTCGCTCAATTTCCTTGGCTTGCCGAAAAGGGATTCCTTGAGCCTCTCTATTACGGGCTTTTCAACCACCTTGTAGTTGCTCTTGACTGAGAAGGGCTTGAGCAGATGGAACCTTATGTTGTCTTTCATGAATCTCTATCCCCTTCACATTTGCTTTATGAAACCCCCTGAAATCATGTCCTGGACTATGTTCATGACCCTTTGCTCCCCAACCTCGTACCTGTCGCAGAAGGTTTTCAGGTCAAATTCCCCGCCATGGTCCTTTATCCACTCTGAAACCTTGAGCTGAAGGACCTCATCCGAGTATTTCATGAATTTCTCCAGCTTTGCCTCGGTTGAGGAGAGCCTGTTGCCTATGGAATACAGCTTCTTGGTAAGCTCCTCGTTCTCGTGCTTGTAGTTGCTCACCAGCGCAGTAAGCTCGTTGACCTTTGACTTTAATTTGTCCCTCTCAACCATCACCTCACCTGATCCTGAAGGGATGATCGACTCAAGCTCCTTGACTAAATTGCCCACCAGGTCCATCATGAAGCCCATGTCAATGTTATAATAGGGAATGGCCATGTTCAAAATCGGGAAAACCTTGTTTATCACGTCCCACTTTCTGACCGACTCTATCTTGTCCGAGATGGTGTATCCTATGTCTATGCTGCTTTCCCTGAAGTCTATTATGAAGAACTCCTGCGGAGCCCCCTTGATGTCCTTTGACTCTATGTATGCAAGGGAAACCCCGTCCTTTGCCTTCACTATCATTACCTTTTCCCCTATCTTTGAGATTGAATCATAAACGTCCTTCAGCTTCCCCTTGAGCTTCGCCTCTATCTTGATGTAGCCTGCCCTCATTTGAAATCACCTTTATGACTGATGCCTGCCATATTTCCCATCATCGCTTTTTTCCCTCCCTTGCATGGGTCATCTTTTCCTCTATCGCGGGAACATAGATGAAAAACAGGAATATGGGAACCATGAGGAAAATCAGGATTCCCAGCAGGAGGGATTGCAGTATCTTCCATATGTCCCCGCTCATGACATTGACTATGAATATCACCACGAAAAGGATTGCGGCCATTGCGGCAAGCATCATGAGGTTCCTTTCGAACCCCTTCCTCTTCTTCATGTATTCTTCCCTGTGGTGCTCGCAGACATAAAGCCGGTTGTTCTTCAATTTCATCCTGAGCTTCTGCTTTGCTGACCTCATGAGGCTGAGAACCCGGTCATCCTTGACCCTGTATCCCTTCTCAATTACTTCATGGCCTATTATGCATATGTTTGAGTTTTCAGGGACCTCGATGTCCTTGTTTTTGGATGCCATTATTTCTCATCCTCAAGGACTATCTGGGACATTGATGCAGTGGTTTTTCCCTCCTTCCTGAAGTCCGCCTTTGTGAAAATGTTTATGATTACTGTGTCGTCTATCCCGAGCTCCTTCAGCAGGGTGCTGACTATCCTCCTGTTCACCCCTATCCTTTCAAGCGCTATGACAAATGATATTATGTCAACGTGCCTGTTGTTCTTCTCGAACAGGTTGACAACATCCTCTATCTTCACATCGTCAACCCCTATTGTCCTGAGCTTGTTCCTGATCTCCTCCTTCTTCATTGAAATGGTATATGCCATAACGTCACCCTTTGCCTTTTTCTTGTCGATTACCTCCCTCAAATCAAGGAAGAACTCCTTGACCGGCTCCTCTCCGGAAATCTTTCCTATGAGGAAAGTGCTGGGGAAACTTTCAGGAGTATGGAAGGCAACATTGACTGCCGCCTGCCCGACGCCGAAATCCCTTATTCTGTCCCTTATGTAGTTGCTGAAGTTGATCGTTCCCTGGAGATAGTCCAGGTACTTCTCAAACTTCACCTTGAGCATGAATGTCGTTCCCACGTTGCTGAAGATTACCTCGCTGATGTCAGTGGGGTTCTGGCTCGCTATTATCAGCCCGAAATTGTATTTCCTCCCTTCCCTCACTATCATGACCGCGTCGCTGTTCGGATCGCTTGAGATTTTCCATGCCTCGTCAAGAACTGTTATGAGCTTCAATCCTTTGTTGGCAGACCAGCCTTCCAATCTCATCCTTTCCTTGATGAACTGCAAAATGGTCAACCCTCCGAGCGCCCTCATGTTCTCGTCAGGCAATCCGCTCAGGTCAATGTCAACAAGCCCTGCGTTTGTCAGGCTGGAAAGGTCAACTGTGCTCTTGTTTGCAAAATAATCCTCACCTGACTTCGTGAATTTCTTCAGCCTGTATACTGCATTGTCCAGCTCCGCGGGAAACTCATATGTCCCCATCTGGGATTTTTCCTCCAAAATGCCGACAACGTCCTTCAGCGTTGGAGCCTCGAGGGATTTTCCAAGCTCATCCTTCTGCTCGTAGCTGTCCATCTTGAACTTCGCCTTCATGTAGGCCTGCTCAATTGATTCTTCCGTAAGCCTTTTCTGCTCAGGATAGCTGTCCAAATCCGTCAATAATGCCAATGTCCTCATGACCTGCTTGATCCTGTCATAGGGCTTCATCCCTCCCAGGTCAAGGAGATTGAGGTAGTTTCCCTTTCCCAATTGGATTATCTTTCCTCCTGTCTCAAGCACCCAGTCCTTGTACTCCCCTGCCCAGTCTATTATGATGGCATTCGAGTTCCACACAAAGCTGGCCCTGACCAGCAGCGTTTTGATGAAATAGGATTTTCCGCTTCCTGAAATTCCCACTATCGCAATATGCGGGTTTGTGATGAGATTGTAATCCCAGTAATATGGGACGCTGAGGCTCTCTGTCTTTCCAATGTACAATGAATTGAGCGGATCCCTGAAAAGGATGTGGAAAGGGGGCTCAGGCGCATGGGTGAGGATGTTCCTCCTTGACAAATCTGTATTGTTTATCCTCAAAAGTGCCAGTTTGGATGCCAAGAGATTCACCTATAGTATTGCGCTCTCGGATTCAGCCTGGTCCTCCAGCTCCTCAATCGTTGTGGGCATGAATTTTTCCCATTCAAATGCCTTCAGCATCTCCTCCCCTGTAAGGATGTCGGATTCGCAGTTGAATGAATTGGAAAGCAGCGTGGATAATTTGTCTATCGAGCTTTTTACCTTTGCCACTGCCTCGTCCTTTGTCATTCCGGCCTCGGTAGCCATGGCATAAATCACAACCCTCATGGGTCTCAATCCCTTGCTAAGCTGGTCTATCTGGTTGTCAAAAAATGAGATCTGCCTCTCATACTGGCCCAGCCTTATGAGGTCTGGCTCGCTCTTTTCCCTTTCCTTTTGAAGTTTCAACTGGTTCTCAGCCTTCTTTGCCTCAAGCTTCTTCCTTTCGTCGCTGACGTCTATCGCGTGCATTACATAGGAGATTTTCACAACCTTCTTGAACTGGGTCATGGCAAGCTCAAACTGCTTGTTGTATGCAGTCAGCTCCCCTTCCTCCTTTTCCAATGCCGACTGGTAGATCTTCACTGTCAGGAATGATGATGCATAGAAAACCCCGTTGGAGGCCTTCTTGATTATGCAGTCCTGCTGGGGAGGTATCTCATATCCTGTATCAGTTACAACGACTGTCTTTGTCTGCTGGGTTATCATTGGGACTACAAGGTATCCTGCCTTGAGGAAAACCGCTGCCAAAAGAGTGCATATTCCCGCGACAATGGTTCCCACCAATGAAAGAGCTCCCCCTCCCGAGGCAAGTGAAACAACTACTCCAAGAACGCCGACGCCAAGACAGGCAAGAGCCATATTTTTGTTTGAGACTTCAACCATTTTACCACTCAAAGTTGTTTTAAAAATACCACTTTTAAAGGCTTTTCTATTTTGACGACTATAAATTGGTTTTTTGTGTAGATCAATGTAGCTTTTTGATTATTTGATTATGCCTAATAGAGAGGCTATCTCATGGGCTATCCCCAAGACGAACATCAGGACTATCAATGCGCTCAATGGTTTTATGAAGCCAACCTTGAACTCCGGCTTCCTGTCGCTCTTTTCCCTTGCCTTCCAGAGCATGAGCACTATCAGTATGCCGTCAATGCCCCCTGTAAGGCTTCCTGCGATGCCCAAAGGAGTGATGAAGTCGCGGAATCCCCAAATGAAAATCATCAATGGGACTCCCAGCGCAAGGAGGAAGCTGTTTGTTCTGCTTATCTTCAGGTCATAGTGGTACATCTCCCTCAATGCCAGGCCCAGAATGATGAATGAGGTTGCCATGTTGAAGATCGCGAAAATGCCGGTCAGCAGGTTCATCCCCGAGCCAAGGGCCTTGCCAAGGCCTACGCTTGCCACCTCTGTTGTCCCTGCCCCGCTGACAAGGACAGTGCTCAGGCCAAACAGTAGATAGACTATTATTGGAATAAGGGTTCCGAGGATAATCGCTTTTTTCATTTCCTTGTAGTTGTTGGCAAGCTCCTCCCTCATCTCAGGAATCGCAGATGTTCCTATGAACGCGAACAGCACGACTCCATAAGGCAGGAGAAGGTTCCCGTCGCCTATTGAAAAATTATTGGGATTTATGTTGAGGAAATTGACTGCGATGATGATGAAAACAATCAACAGCAGGATAGCCACGGAAACAAGCTCACTATCCTTGACAAAATCAATCCCCTTGAAGATTATAGAGGATGTGAATGCAAAAAAGATGATGCCGTACCAGAATATGTCCCCTCCGAAGATGGAGCTTAATGCGCTTCCGCCTCCTATAAGATATGCGAGCAGGGCCCCGGAGACCCCTATGACCATCGAAATCGCCATGAGCCATTTGCCGGTCTTTCCCAGATATTTGGCCGCATATCCGGTTAACTGATGATTTCCCTTTGTCCTCAATACCACTTCAGCAAGGAACAGGTTGACAAAAAGCATGAGCGAGCCTATAACCAAAATATTGATGGCTCCTATGATTAATCCGGACTTGGAGATGACATAGGGGATTCCCATTATTCCTGCCCCTATGGTGACTCCCACCAGGGTTGCAATCGCCTCAAATGTCGCCTTTTTCATGAATTCATCTCCCTTGTATTATATTTATTGGCAGGGTTCGATCATTAATGATCTATTCATCAATTATGTCTTTTGGATTCCTGTGCTTTGCTGGCTCTGGATTCTCCTTTGATTCCGGCTTTTCCTGTTCTTTTGATTCCTCATTCTCCTTCTTCGGCATCTTGTTGCTGCCCATCTTCTCATGAATCGCCTTCTTCGCTTTTTCCTTTTCCTCTTTCCGCACTTCATCGCCCGATTCCATGTCCTGGATCCTGCCCTTGAAGATGAAAACCCCTATGCTGTTTATCACGATGCTTAGGATTATCACTGCGATGGAAAGGTTAGGGAGCATCGAGAGCTGGGATCTTGCGACAGCTAGGTTCGGGGAATTTGGATATTGTGAAAGGACAATGGTAGGAAGCATTATGGACAATGCCGCGATCTCAATCCCCTTTGCCTGCATGAAGATTATTAGTTTATTGTAGTTGGCAAGCCTTGTTCCGAACGTTGAGATGAATGAAGCTATTATCTTCGCAATGGACAGCGCCGCCATCGCAACAAGCGCTATCTCTATTATATTACTGATGCTTGAGATATGAACCATCGTCCCCATATAGATGAAGAAGAATGTGCTTATGAAGAAGGATATTTCCGCTTGGAATAGCTTTGTAACAGTGTCATCTTCAAGGCCCTTGAACTTAAGCATATCCCCTATCTCCTTCCTGTTTCCAAGGACAATGCCATAGAACAGGACTGCCATCACCCCGCTTCCCTGGAAGTATTCTGCAAAGACATAGAGGGAGATAAGCACAGCTATTATCATCATGTATGGATAGTCCACCTTTGCCCGCGACATCAGGAGGACTGTCGCCATCCCTATTACGATTCCAAGAACTGCCCCTACTGAAAGGTAGGAAAGCATCATCTGGCCCACATCATGAAGGTTGAATGAATTTGTGACAAGGGCGGCAACAAGCATGATGGCTATCACCAGGCTCAATCCATCAGTTGCAGATGATTCTATTATGAAGAAATGCTTCACTTCATTGCTTACATTCAACTTTTTCAGGATAGGCAGCACTATCTGGGGCGTTGATCCTCCTGCAATAACCCCAAATATTGCGCCCACCAGAGGATTCAGATGAAACACAAAATAGAAGGCAACCGCGCAAAAGACCATTGAAATGAGGCTCTCCGATACTCCCATCAATATGCCTCTACCGCTCCTGTGTATGACATCGAAGATATTTAGCTCCATCCCTCCTTCAAAAAGTATGATTATAAGGACTAATGTTCCTATGAACGTGTTTATATCCGGGTTCTTTGAAATATCTACATATCCTGGAATTCCTGGTCCTAT
>JAPLWW010000076.1 GCA_026396375.1 Microcaldota archaeon
TTTGTAATCCAGACAATTGCGCAGATGACAAGCGTGCAGATACCGATGAACATATATTCCCCTCTTGCCGCAACAGGGATGGGAACCTCGGGCATAAGCATAAACACAGGGGAGATATTCTCGATAATAAACAACCTGTACAACAGCCTCATCAGGAGCATAATAGACATTATGCTGATGACCATAGCAAGGAAAACGATCCTGGACCTTGCGATACCCGCGATAGCGCTGATACTTCCGCTGGGATTGTTCCTGAGAGGATTATACATAACGAAAAGGACAGGCTCCAGCCTCATCGCGCTTTCGCTTGTCCTGTTCTACATCTATCCCCTGTCCCTTGTCTTTGACGGCTACCTTGTCAAGAATTATGTGCCTGCAATAAAATATGGCGACATTATTTCAGATTCCTCTGCTTCCTTCAACTACAGGAATCTGGATAAGTTCAAGCCGACAGATGAAATTGTGCCAACAACGGAGGAAAATGCGCAAATGACGCCTTCAGTCGGAAGCCTGGGATCAAAGGACCTGTTGCTTGCGCCCAGCAAATATCTGGGGTCCATTGTCCTTCAAAGCACGGCCATATCCACTGCAGGAGGATTCATCAAGGCTGCAGTCGCCCTTATACCCAACAGGCTCCTTGGGTCTGGCCTCCAGTTCCTTACAGACCTGATAGCCGGGATAATGCTTTTGGGCGTTGTCAATTTCGTTTCCCTGGAAACATACGCTTTCAATACAATCCTGATCCAGGCAACCATCATAATGAACATCCTTGGAACTTTGCTGGTGACAACCACGTTTGACATCATCATGTGCGTGACATCCTACAGGATACTTGCAGACGTGCTCTCAGGGGACAAGAGCATAACCGGGCTTTCAAAGGTGCTATGATGGCAATTGGATACGGACTGATCAATCCCTACATCGTCATCGTCATGCTCATAGTGCTTCTGTCCATTGTACTGGCAAAGATGCTCGGGAAAGCCACAAAGAACAAGGAGCTTGAGGCATGGAGCTCTCTTGAGACAAGCGAGCTTGTAATGAGCACGCTGATCTTCATCTTCATCTTTGCAATCTATTCCGCATTGCTTTCAGTTTCAGAGGCATGGCTGGTCAATCCTGTAATGTCGGATTCCTCAGTAAGCATCCCTCTTGATGCAACCTCCACCAGCAACGGCTGGATCGAAAATCTATTCTATATCAATCCTGGCGCGGGCACGGCCAACAGCGGAAACATCCAGCTAAACCTGATGGAAACGGTTACCTTCAAGCTCAAATATGTCCTTTACAACAGATTGATGCCGATGATGGTAGACCTTATGAAAACCAAATTCTCCCTTCAGCTTTACAGCGGATTGAAGGGCTCCAACAGGGGCCCCAAGTCAATAGGGTTCAGCATTCCCGCCGTCCCGGGGATAGACTTCTTCGTGAAGGGATGCGATACACTCATCTCAATTTTTGGGGTGATAGCGCCAACCATTTCCGCGCAGGTCATCGGCCTTGAGATAATAGGGGCACTGGCGTACAATGTCCTTTTGCCCCTGGGGATACTGTTCCGGTTTGTCCCTTTCCTCAGGAAATTCGGAAACGAGATGATTGCAGTATCCATAGCCATGGGGATCCTTCTCCCTGTCGCATACCTCCTTTTGCTCAAGGCGGTTGATGACATCGAGACGAAGCACGATGTCCCGGGCGTGCTGAGAACAACTGACATGACCGAGGCAAAATGGACTATGCTGGCAAACACATATTATTTCGGGAACACGTTCGTGACAATAGGGCCCCTTGCGGCATCGATGGGAACGACATTTGCGCTGAATACCGCAGACACTATAGGGAACCTGTGGTTCAAGGGCCCCTTCACCGGAAAATTATTGAGCTCAATACCAGGCATCGTATCCGGGCCCTTTAACATGATCACCCATCTCATCTTTTCTGTCCAGTATGCATTCGCCATCTTTGCAGTGATGATACCCGCATCCCATCTGGGGGGATTCATCCTGGTAGGTTTAGTGATACCCATGTTTGCGTTCATGCTTAGCCTCTCATTTGTGGGAGCCTTGATAAAGGTCCTCAATATAGACATTTCCGACGCAGGTGTTCTGATATGAGCCTTTCAGACCTTACTCCCTATGCAGAGCTTAACAGGCAGTTTGTCATGTACGGCGGCGCAGTTGTCGGGATCGGAATCGCGCTGATTGCAATTTCCTTTATTTTGGGGAAGTTCTTTGACAACAGGAAGATGCAGGAATGGGCTAAAGCAGAGGTATTGCAGATGGTCACCCCTTTCCTGCTCATGCTTGTGCTTTTCATGCTTGTGCCTTTGCTCAACCCCCTTATCGATGATATGGATCATTTAAGATATGCTGAAATCTGCAACAATCCGGATTATCCGGAACATAACATAAATGAGGGATGCCATGCGGCCATTGGAGGGGCATTCCTTAACAGCATAACCCAGGAAAGCGTTGACATCCAGAGAAACATAATGAGATTGGGCTTCTTCATCTCATTGCCAAAATCAGTATTCTCGATGCCTGCCGGCGGCGGCATGATAGGTGCGACAGGAAGCATAGTCTTCAACTCCCTAATATTCATCTTCACAAACACCTCAATGGACATTCTCCTCAACATGTCGAGGTTCCTTACGACAACGATCATGGTTTCGGGAGGATTCCTCATGGTTTACAGGTTCCTTGTATTCTCCTTTGTCCCCGTGCTGACATTGGGGCTTCTGCTCAGGATAATTCCCGTCACAAGGCCCCTGGGGGGACTGCTGATGTCAATAGCCATAGTCTCGTACTTATTCATGCCGATGATGCTTGTGTTTGCGGATTCCATATACATGAACATCGTTCCGGATGAAAACAACGGGGGAATGAGGATAAGCAAGTTTGCGCCAACGAACTTTGACTTCTATGACTTCAATGGAACCGGCCTGAAGCTGGGCGAAGTGGGAAAAGCCAATGATCCCAACAATCCCGGCCCGGCATATGATTTCAGCAAGGCATTAGAAGATGCCAATGCGCGTGAAGCGGATGTCATAAGCGAGATGGGCCAGAAAGGCATAGATTTCGAAAATCCGAATAACGTGACCGTAAGCTCTTTCATAGCCGACATATTCAATACAAACACCTTCCTCAAGGGACTCAAGGTGGGTGGAGGAATGGCGGTCGGCATGGCGAATTCAGTAAGGCTGATGTCAGGCTTCATATTCCCCACAGTGTCCCAGATGTCGATATTCTATCTCGGAAACGGCGAGGTTGCGCATTCATACATAAGCCCATTGGTCTTCATCCTTGTCGATGAGATGACGAACGTATGGATCTTTATAGGATTAATGCTATACATATCTGCGATTTCGGTAATTGCGGTCATAAAGACCCTGTCTCCGTTCCTTGGCGGGGACGTTGAGATAGCGGGATTGACAAAGCTGATCTGAATGAAAACAAAAACACTGGCTCTCCTTTTCCTGGCACTGCTGCTGTCATTTTCGTTTGCCCAGGATAATACGGGCCCAGATAATGGAGTGTCTCCAAATCCGCCGAATCCCGCAGAAGGCACCTGGAGCCTGGAGGACAGCTCAGAAGGCTGGATTTCAAACGCATTCACATGGGTTGTTGACAATATCGGAACAAGGTCAATATATTCACTGATCATGCAGCACACTTCCTCCTGCGCTCCCCCTAACGGCAAGTATATCAATGATGCATATGTTTCAACGCTATCCATGACTGTAGGTGCGATCCTTGTCTCCTTCCTGATTTCCCTTGTCCTTTACATGGTTGCAAAGATGCTTGCAAAGCACGACTCCCCTGTTGCGCCCTACAGCTATCTTGCGCTGAAGGGGACCGATTCAATAGTGAGCATAGTTGTCTTTGTCCTGGTCTTTGGGGCATATATCTTTGTGGGAGGCCCAGACTATATCCCTCTGATAAGGGGAATGGAATATGTCTCAACAGTGCTCTCCCTTTCAGGGATCGGCTCAATGTTCATAATAATCATGAAGTTCCTTTTGGGCTATGCCTCAAATGCTTCCATACCCCTGGACATCATGTCGCAGATGGGGGCCAGGATGATCTCGCTCAGCTTTGACAAGGTCCTGAGCCCGGTAACGACCCTGATGAGCATATTGGGCAACTATTCCAGCCTGGTCATAGGGGAGTTCATGACAAAGCTGGGGCTTTTGTGCTTCATCAGGTCCTCCATGTTCGCGGTTTTCCTCCCGATAGGGTTTTTCCTGAGGGGGTTCGGGATAACCAAAGGCTCCGGAAACGCCATTTTGGCCCTGGCAATAGCGTTTTTCTTCTTCTATCCGGTTACCCTTACCATGAATTTTGCAATACTCAAGGCAGACACTGCGTTGAACAGCCAGACCATGGGAACCGCGGTATGGCGTTCTGCAGGGCACTATATGGAGTTTATGGCCTTTCCGCTGACAGTGACATTGATTAGCAAGCTTATTCCCCAAGGGGCAGGCGGCCAGACCCTGGGGACATCCATCCTTGCAAAACTTGGATCATCAGGCGTTCTTGGCACAACCGGTTTGACAAATGTTGCGAGCGCAGGCGTTAATCTTTTCACTGTCATGAGCAAATGGACCACTGTCGTGCTCCTTGCATACCTTTCAGTAATAAGCATAACGGTTTTCAATGCCATTTACGGGGTAATCTACCTTCTGGTGAAGCTGGTCCTGGTTTATGGGATAATACTTACAGCGATAGACATCTTTGCAACGCTGATGTTTGCAAAGGAGCTTTCAGGGATACTCGGGACGCCGATAGAGCTTAGCGCATTCATGAAGATACTGTGATGACAAGATGGAAAAAAGGAATATCTTTGCATTGGTCATGTTTTCATTGCTTTTATTTTCATGTTCCCATGCCCAGACTACGACTCCAGGTACAGTAACCCCAAACACTCCCGCTGATCCAAGCGTCTATTCGGATCTGCTGTCCAATTCAGGAGACATCGTAGGCAATATGCTGGATCTTGTCCTCAATTTCACTGCAGAGATGACATTTCCCCTGCCTGGGGTTTGGGATAGCGGAGATCCGATCATGCAGAAAGAGATGTGCACCCCTACTTTAAATGCGATACTCAATATGTTCATGATAGGGGGAGACATTTCCACCATTCCATTTTTGGCCGCGGCCGCAGGGCTCATGTTCATCGCTTTCATCTATCTCCTGGGAAAGGTGTTCGAGAACAAGAAATGGGTGGACTATTCAAAGAACGAGCTGTTCGAGATGGCAATGACCATAGTCGTTGTGCTGCTGATCCTGGTTCCGTTCCTGAAGGTAATGGGTTGCGTCGACCTTTTCCATGGGGGAGGCACAACATACCAGGAGGCATTCGCATATCCCAAGGACATTATAAGCTCAGTCACTCTAATGAGCGTCACAATCTATACAATAAATGCATTTTTGCAGAATATGCTTAAGGTTAAAGTAACGCAAAGCATCTTTGCAGGGTTTTCAGGAAGCCTTGGCATAGGGGGCGACGACCCATCTTTCGGAAGCCTTTCCCAGGCAGGCATGATCCTGGTGATGGTTACCGGGCTTGCCTCGCTCATGGCATATATCCATGAGCTTGTGACATACGGCTTTGTAGCCTATCTCCTGCCGATAGGGATCATTATGAGGTTCTTTGCCCCTACAAGGAAGATAGGGGGCACCATAATAGGCCTTGTGTTCGGAATGGCTGTTCTGATGCCCATAATGCTTGCCATCGGCCATAGCGTCATTGCTGTCAATTTCTTCCCCCTCCATTATGATATTCAAAGCAAGCTTATACTGCCTAATGCTAATTTGAACCCACTGCCTGCCATAAAAGACGGCTTGACAAGGCTCTTTACGTTTAATGCAATCTCCTCTGCCCAGGAGGATGCCTCTGTTGCAGAAGGGGTTTCAAACGACGCATACGGCAACCCAGTTGAAA
>JAPLWW010000100.1 GCA_026396375.1 Microcaldota archaeon
GACATGCATAGGAGGTCAGTGGGGAGAATGCTCCGATGCAGTCTATCCTTCGGAAGAAACCTGCAACGGGCTGGATGACAACTGCGATGGAACACCCGATGAAGGGTTGGGAACATCAACATGCGGAACAGGGATCTGCCTGCACACGGTAAGCAACTGCGAAAACGGGCAAACCCAGGAATGCAACCCAATGCAGGGATCCAGGGAAGAAACCTGCAACGGATTGGATGACAACTGCAACGGGCAGGTTGACGAGGAAGATATATGCAGACACGAAAGGAATGAACCGTCAATTGTTCCTGAAACGTTGTTGCCCCTCAATATCCTTATTGATTCAATAAGCTGCCAAAGCGACGGGACTGGTGATGTGACAATAGAAGCCAGGGATTACCGGAACAGGCCTTTGCCAGGGGTCCTGATTTCAATGGATGGAAGATCAAGGACAACAGGAAGAGACGGAACGGTGTTTTTCAATGGCCTTGAAAAAGGAGAATATGCATTGTCCGCTTCAAAGGCTGGCTATGAAAACGTGACTGCTGATTTCGCGGTTTCCTGCCAGAAGAAGGAGTCTCCAAAGCTGCCGCCTGCCCAGCCTCCTGCAGAGGAGATAAAGACGCTGAAGATAATCCTCCAGGAGACAGACTACAACAATGACGGAACCGCAAACGTAAGGCTGCTGGTCAGGGACTACAGCAACAATTCAATATCAGATGCAGCAGTCAATGTTTCAGGAATCGATATCCTTTATTTCACAGGAAAGGAAGGAACAGTGACAATCAGCAATGTGAAGAACGGCACATACATCGCAACCGCGTCAAAGAAGGGATATTCCCAAGATAAGACGGATTTCACAATAAAATTCGAGATAAAGAAAGAGCCTGCGCAGCAGCCAAGCCAGCCTCCTGTTTCAGAGGAGGGGAAGCTAGTGTATTCGGTGCAGTATTGCCCAATACTGATAATACTGGCAATCCTTGTGATCCTCTTCATACTTTGGAAAAGGAGGAAGAAAAAGCAGCAGGTTGACGAGGCCCAGCTGAAGGAGCAGAAATAATTTCTATATCATGGTCAATCCACATAATTTCTTCAAATAAAAAAGGAAAAACTATCCCTTCCTCATCTTCAAATCTATGATTCCGCAGGCCATGCGGAAAGTGTCCCCTATAAGGTTGAATTTTGAGTCTATTCCCTCGTTCCATTCAATGGGTATCTCCACTATCTTGAGGCCTTTGCGCTGGGCCAGCACAAGCAATTCCGTGTCCCAGAAAAATTGCCTGTTCTCGACCTCATTGGCCAATGGGAGGATGGCGTCCTTCCTGAATGCCTTGAATCCGCATTGATGATCCTTTAGCTTTGAATTGAGGATGTTCCTCACGAGCCAGTTGAAGCCTATGCTTGCAATGTTCCTTATCGCGGTCCTCTTTACCTTTGATCCTTGGACATAGCGCGATCCTATGACTATCGCGGCCCCGTTCCTGATCTGCTTTATCAGCTCCTCTATCTGCTCAGGCTTTGAGGCAAGGTCCGCGTCCATGAAAATCACGATGTTTCCCCTAGCTTCCATGAGGGAATTCTTTATCGCCTTCCCCTTCCCGAGCCTCTCCCTGTTCTGGAATATCCTTATCCTTTCGGATTCAAGGGACTTCATTATCTCGAATGTCCTGTCAGTGCTTCCGTCCTCGCTTATTATTATCTCAAAATCCATCTTGAGCCCAAGCATGATCTTCTCTATCCTTCTTATGCTCTGCTCCAGCACCTTTTCCTCATTGTGCACCGGGAGGATCACTGATATCTTGTCAGATGCCATCATGGATATGTTCCATCCCATATTTTAAAAGTTATCGCTGGAATAGGAGTATGATGAGAATAGCCTTTTTCAACTGGAGAGACATCAGGCACCCTTATGCCGGCGGAGCCGAGGTTTACGTCCATCAGGTGATGAAAAGATTTGCTGAAAAAGGCCACAGGGTAACCCTTTTTTCCTCCGCCTTTCCCGGGTGCAAAACCAAGGAAACCATTGACAATATTGAGCACATCCGCTATGGCGGAAAATTCTCGATCTATCTCAAATCCTATTTCTGCTACAAAAAAAGCATTGAAGGGAGCTATGACATCATAGTTGAGAGCATAAACGGGATGCCGTTCCTGACTCCCCTGTTCGCAAAGGAAAAAACAATCGCATTTGTGCATCAACTGACAAGGGAAAACTGGTATTCCGCATTGCCTTTTCCTATAGCTTTCATGGGATACCATCTGGAGGACCTTCTGCTGGGCCCTTATAAAAAATGCCATGCGATAGGGTCCTCGGATTCAACCAGGCTTGACCTTGAGAGGATCGGATTTTCAAAAGTCCATTCGATAAATCCCGGAAATGACATGAAAAGGGCTTCAGTTGAAAAGGAAAACAATCCGACAATAATATACCTGGGAAGGCTGATAAAGTCCAAAAACATAAACCATGCCATAATCGCATTCAAAAAGATAAAAGAAAGGTTTGGAAATGCAAAGCTCTGGATAGTCGGCTCAGGCCCTGAAGAGAACAGCCTGAGGAGCCTTTCAAGGCATTTGGGGCTTGAAAACGATATAATATTCTTTGGCCATGTCAATGAAGACAAGAAGGCGGAGCTCCTTTCAAGATCCCATCTTATGCTTTTTCCGGGAACGCGGGAAGGCTGGGGGATAACTGTAATTGAGGCCAGCGCATGCGGAACCCCTGTCATTGGATATGACGTTCCAGGATTGAGGGACAGCATAAGGCCAGGGACAAACGGAGCCTTGGTCAAATACGGGGACTTCAATGCCATGGCAGGCTCTGCAATCTCCCTGCTGTCAAATAAAGACTCTCTTAGGAAACTTTCCGAAAGCTCAGTCAAGCACTCCGCGCAGTTTACATGGGACAGGACGGCCGAAAGCTTCCTTTCCGTAATAGAGGAGGCGGTGAAATGAATAGTCCATTAATAAGCATAGTCATCCCCACGAAAAATTCCGGGATCAACCTCGGCAATTGCCTCGAATCAATAAAAAAGCAGGGCTACGGGAACTGCGAAGTGATAATTGTGGATGGGTTCAGCACTGACAATACAAGAGAAGTCGCGGAAAGCTTCGGAGCCGAATATTTTGCATCTTCCGAAGGTCTTGCTGGCGCAAGGAACCTTGGATTCTCAAAGGCAAATGGCTCAATATTCGTTTCCATAGACTCAGACATGATCCTTTCGCCCAATGTCCTTGGCGAAATTGCCTCCTCAATAGGAAAATACGATGCTCTCATAATCCCGGAGGTGGGCATTGGCAGCGATTTCATCTCAAGATGCAAGGACCTTGAGAAAAGGTGCTATCTCAACGATGAAGTCGCTGAGTCCGTAAGGGCATTCAGAAGGGAATCCTTTGATGCGGTCGGAGGCTATGATCCAAACCTGTTTTTCGGGGAGGACGCGGATTTCAATTCAAGGATAAAGGCCCGCTTCAGCGTTGGGAGGATAAGCGCCAGGATCATGCATGACGCCAGGCATACCTCCCTTTCCAAGGACCTCAAAAAGGCATACATCTATGGCCATACCCTCAGATCCTATCTGGCAAAGAAGAGCGTTCAGTCCAGCAAATGGATGGCCCCAGGCAACATTTTCTTCATCAAGCATTTCAGGAAGCTTGCCAGGGAACCTGTTGAAGGGTTGGGAATATCCATGATAAGATTCGCAGAGTATTCCGCCGGCCTTTTGGGGTATCTTTCCTCCTATGTTTTTCCTGAGAAGGCAGGCATGAAAAAGGATGGTGGAAAATGACCGGAAAAAAAGATATCCTTGATTTGCTGGACAGATTCCATCCCCTTGCCTATATTGCCATTGCAATAATCATAATGGTTCCCCTCCTGCCTTCAGGATATTACCTTGCATTGGACATGCAGTTCGGCCCCAATAGCTTTTCCGGCAATAGCTTCAAGGATTTCTACGGGCTTGGAGCCAATTCCTATGGAGGCCAGCTTCCCCTGAACATGGCGCTTGCGGCGGTTTCCGACATCATATCCGTTGAATGGACAGAGAAGATCCTTCTTTTTGCCATCCTGGCAATATGCGGAATAGGCATGCACACGGCCCTTCCGAAAGAGCTTGGGATTTCCAGGTATTTTGCAGGCCTGCTTTACATGCTCAATCCTTTCGTGTTCCTGAGGTTCTTGGTTGGGCATTGGACACTGTTGCTTTCCTATGCCTTCTTTCCATTGGCAGTTTTTTCGTTCATTGATTTCCTGAAAAAGCCAAATGACTGGAGCAAGCTTGCCAATGCTGCCCTGATGGCGATGATCGTTGCGCTAAGCTCTCATGGCGCGGTCCTTCTTGCCCTATTCTGCTCCATTCTGCTAATCATATATATTGCTAAAAACGGATTTGCCTGTGGTATGTTCCGTTTTTTGCGATATTGGCCCTATCTCTCTTTGGCCTGTCCCATCTTTCCAAAAAGGACAGGGCCCTTGCGGTTTTCCTTGGTTTGGTTTTCTTGATATCATTCCTCCTTGCCGCAGGGATAAACGGGCCATTTGCCCCGCTGTTCCTATTGCCTTTCCTTGATTCGATCCTTTCCTTCACGTTCAGGGACACGCAGAAATTCGTGTGGCTCATAGCTTTCTGCTTTTCAATATTGGGGGCCTATGGGGCATATGCAATTTCAGCATTCATCAGCAATCTCAAGAATTCAGGAACGCTGAAAAATATGGCACTGATCATTTTCATGGCCATTGTTTTGTCAGTGCCCATAATCTACAACTACGGGTTTTTCGGGTTCATCGGCCAAGCCGGAACAACCAATTATCCCGAAGACTGGAAGGAAGCCGAAAGGATAATGTCTTTGGACAATTCCTCTGGCAGCATGCTGGTCCTTCCTTTGCACATGTACATGTACTATCCATGGGTCAACAACACCGCAAAGACAATAGGCAATCCCCAGTCCCAGTTCTTCTCAAGGAATGTGATCGGAAGCAAGAACATCGAGACTGCCAATGTATACCAGGACATCAATGATCCTGTTGTCAAATCGGTTTCAGATGCCTTTGAAAACAAATCCAATGCCAGCATTGCCCAATCCCTTGCCCAATTGAACATCAGCTATGTGCTTCTGGTCAAAAACATTGAGGATTCGCCCCATTATCTCGATATCCTCAATGACGCTGAACAAGGATCCGGCCTGGAAAAGGCGCTGGATGGGCCGAACATTGTCCTTTTCAGGAATATCCTTGCAGGCAATCCAGCTGATGGAAAAGGCATGGCTGGAAACATCAGGTTTTACACCATAGCCTTTCTCCTGATGGCTTCATTATCCTTGTTTTTCATCCTTTTTGCAGGATTCAATAAGGGATATATGCCATATTTGCTGGTTATTTCAGCCTTGGCCTTCATTTTGGCCTGTTTTGGGATCCTGGGGCCGCATCAGCTGGGATTTGCAATAATCCTTGCATTTTTGCTGGCTTTGGCCGCCAAGCTTGGCTATTTAAAGCAAAAGGCCTTCATTAGAGGCTGAAAAAACAAATCTTTTTAAACTGTCTTTTGCATAATTTAATACGTGTTGTCCACTATGATAAATGATATAATTAAGGTATATGGAATATACATCATCCTGATTGTAGCCCTTGCAGGGATTTCCATTCTTCTTTTCGATTCAAATTCGCCAATAAGCCTTTTTGGGGACAAGGGCACAGTCTCAAAGTGCTCGCCTGACGACCCTTCCTGCGTGCCAGGGACGTCTTCATTATCAACATCAGGCAAGAATTCGAAAAATTTAGGATCCTATGGGATAGAGGGGCTGAGCGGTTTCGGAACGCCAACGCT
>JAPLWW010000027.1 GCA_026396375.1 Microcaldota archaeon
TGTGGTTTACCTTCGATACGACTGCAATAACAGGGCCTGATTCAGTATTTACCCTTACCCAGGGGCATTCCAAGGACACATTGGGAGTCAACATAACAGCAACAGACTTCGCCAGGGTCCCGAACAAGGACGGCAGCTTTGATGCCATACTTACAGTAAAGACCGTAAGAGGAACATCAATAGTCCAGCTAGGGCCTGGAGAGACAAAGAGAGTAGTCGTTGGCGCAACGCCGGGCGATGCAGTTGACATCAAGGCAATCAACACCACATCAACATTCTCAAACTCCTCAGTGGAGCTTCAGGTGACTGCAGTCAACACAGTCAAAACAGTGACAAACAGCGCACCGCTGAGCGCATACGGATACACAATATCTGTTACAGGCATAGGCCAGAAAGTGGATTCCTCAGGAACCACAAGCTATGTCGCAGCTACGGTAAAGATGCCAAAAGGCGCAACTCTTACTGAACAGCTGGTCATAAACAAGTCTGTTTCAATAGTGGACACTTCGACAGGCACAGGCATATCCATAACAGCCAAGAGCGCAAGCCAGGTGGGAACTTCCATTTCATCCGATTTGGTGGTTGAGCAGATACAGAATACATCTGTCTTTACATTGGGAAATTCAGTTGCTCTTGATTCATCCATCGGGACCATAAAGCTCGTTGATGCACATGATTCTGTTGCAGTGCTGGATATCAATGGGGATACTCTAGAAGCGACAGTAGGCAAAGCATTGACATTCACTGGCCACAATGGCAAGACCGCAAGCATTACAGTAACTGATCTTGCGATAGGGAAGAGCTCAGCTTTCGCGACAGCCACCGTTGTAAATTCCAGCGGCCAGGCAATCTCTTCGCTGAAGACCTCAAGGGGATTGTTCACTGCGCACCAGGACATTATAGTGCAGCTTTCCCATAACAGGTACGGGCTCGTCTTCGCAAGCCCTGGAAGCCACACCGTGAGCATTTACAACATGGAGGGAAGGCTTGTCTCCTCATTGCCGTTCAACGGAAGCAGGGGCACTGTCGATCTTTCCATCCTGCCTGCAGGGAAATACGTGATATCCATAGGAGGCATGAACGCCATTGGACAGTCGATCCAACATTAATTTATTTTTTTATCAATATAGAATCGTGAAAAGGTGCTGAAAATGAGAAAGGAAATAATGGCGTCGTTTTTTCTTGCAGGTGCATTGCTGCTTGTTGGCCTGAGCGGCTATGCCGCAATCTTCAATTCCGGAGACAATTCAACTGTGCAGGGAAACTCAAACGGCTCTTTGCTTGCCAACCATACTGTTGCAAACGCCACCCATGCCCCTGTTTTGGCCAACAAATCCATTGCAGGCACGGCAAATTCAACACAGCTTCAGAACTCCAGCAATGGAAGTTCAGGCAAACATGATTCGGCAGTACAGAATTCAACGCTGGACAACCAAAGCTCCTCCAAGACTCAAAATTCAACAGTTACCCTTAACAATACAAACACCACGGTTGTGAACGATACCCTTATTTTATACCCATATAGCCCTTATTCTTCAAGTGGTTCGAGCAGCCATCATTCATCTTCGCATACCAACAACAATACAGTTCCTGCCAATTCGACTGCAACCAGCTCAAGCGGAGTTCTTCATTATGATGACTGCTTGGCTGTTTCAAACGGGAAGGTATGCCTTTTGGACATAGCAGTAGATTCCCCTAATGATGCAATCCTTGCCGTTTATGACGCGAAGAACAGGCACATATCAACAATACTTTTGGCGCCGAATGCAAACAGGAACGTGGACCTTGGAGACGGAAAGTCCATCTTTATTTCAGTGTATGATACAGCAATAAACGGAAGCGACATCCAAGCGCTTGTTTACATAAGCAACTCCAAATTTGACTATTCCAGGGAAACAACGGTTCAGGGAACCCTTGACATAGGGGACTGCATAAACATGTCATTTTCCAGCGTATGCCTTTCAGACGTTGCAATAGACCCTCCTCATGATGCGATCCTATCTGTATATGATTCGCAGGGAAGGCCCATATCCGACGTAATAATTCCTGTAAACAAGTCAAAGTCAATAGTCATAGGGAATGGCAGGGCCATATCAGTAAAAGTCTCGGAAACAATGATAACCAATACATCTGCATGGGCTGTGGTAACGATCACATACACAAGCGCGGACTTCAAGGGCAATCTCCTTTTCTATGATGACTGCATCAACACATCCTTTTCAAGCGTTTGCCTGAAGGATGTCGGCACATCAGCTCCGCACAGCGCCATGTTCGAAGTGCGCAATCTTCTCACAGGGGATGCATCCAACATAATGGTGGCTCCCGGATCCTCCGAAGAGCTGAAGCTTGGCAACACCAAAGCGGTTTCAGTCTATGTCTACGGAACAATGGTGGAAGGATCGTCCGTTTGGGCTTTGGCATCAGCAACCGATATGACTATAAATGTCGACAGCGTGACCGGAACAGTGGGTTTTGACGAGTGCATCCACAACGATGCCGCCAGGGTATGCCTTTCAGACATATCGATGGACTCTCCGCATGATGCAATACTGGCAATTTACGATTCAAGCGGAGACCTGGTTTCAAACAAGATAATCTCCCCTGGACATTCCAAGACAGTTTCCATAGATGATTCTTCATCTGTCAAGATTTCAGTGATAAGCACGACATTTGACCTGAACACAAGCACATTCGGCGCAGACCTGAAGATTGAAAACAGCTGAATCCTTTATTTCTTTAATTTATAATTTTCCATACCTTTAATAAAAAATCAGATTGCCGCAGGCCTAATGTAGTTTTTCTTACCGTAGACGGCTTCTTTTTTCTAAAAAGAAGGGGCTTTGCCGCAGGCCGGATTTGAACCAGCGACACCTCGGTCTTCAGCCGAGTGCTCTACCGGGCTGAGCTACTGCGGCGGCAATATCCTTTAATCAGGACATAAATTTATAAGCCATTATGCCTGCTCCTCCTCATCTCCCTTCCCTTCATTTTCAGGAGCCTCTACTTCCTCCTTTTCCTCAACAAGCGGCTCTGGAGGCGGATTGGGGACCGATGCAAGGTCGCCTTCAGCCATGTCCGCGCTGATGACAGATGCGGAAACCACCCTGTCATCCCCTTCAAGCCTCATCAATCTTACTCCGCTTGCGTACCTTGAGACTTCCCTTATCTCTGATATTCTCGTCATTATGCTTTTTCCATCCGATGACGCAAGGAAAAGGATATTCTCCTTTTCAGCGGACTTCAGAGCCATTGCTTTCCCTGTCTTTTCATTGGCCCTTATACCGATTACCCCCATCCCTCCCCTGTGCTGGACCTTGAATTCAGAAACGTCAATGACCTTCCCGTATCCCTTTTCGCTCACAAGGACTGCAAACGGCTTTCTCAATATTTCTATCCCTATCAATTCATCGCCTTCCCTAAGCCTTATTCCCCTGACCCCATAAGTATTTCTTCCTATCTCCCTCAAATCGTCAGGCTTGAACCTTATGGCATAGCCGTTCCTTGTGGCTATCATGATGTCCTCGTTGTTTTCGCTTATCTTGACTTCGCAAAGCATGTCATTTTCAGGAAGCTTTGTTGCGATGATCCCCCCTTTCCTAGGGTTTGAGAAATTCGAGAGCGCGACTTTCTTGATTATTCCTTTCTTGGTTGCAAAGATCAATTGCCCATTCTCAAGGTTCTTCACAGGCAGTATCGAAACAACAACCTCGTCCTGGTCCAATGGAGTTATGTTTGCAATGTGCGTTCCCTTGGAGTACCTTTCTGATTTAGGGACATTGTATGCCTTTATCCATCTCACTATTCCCTTGTTTGAAAACACAAGAAGCGTTGTCTTGTTGTCAGTAATAAGGGTATCCTCTATCTCCTCCTCGCCCCCTGAAAGCTTGACTCCCTTTCCTCCCCTTCCCTGGGTCTTGAATTCCGAAAGCAGGATCCTTTTCAGATATCCTTTCTTCGATATTGTTATCACAACATCTGCATCCTCTATCATTTCCTCATAATCGATGTCCCCGCTTCCCTCGGTTATCTCTGTTTTTCTCTTGTCCCCGTATTTCTGCCTTATCTCAAGGAACTCATTCTTTATTAGATTGAGAAGCTTTTGCTTGTTTGCCAGCGTTTCCCTGTAGTCGGTTATGCTGCTGAGCAGGTCCTGGTGCTCCTTCTTCAGCTTCTCTGTTTCCAATCCCGTCAATGTCTGCAGCCTCATCTCCAGGATTGACTTTGCCTGCTTATCGCTTATCGACAATAATGCTATGAGCTTTGCCTGGGCATCGTTGTTGTCCTTTGATGCTCTTATTGTCTTGATGACGCTGTCTATCTTCTCAAGGGCCTTCAAAAGCCCAAGGACAATGTGGTCCCTTTCCTCAGCCTTCCTGAGCATGAACATTATCCTCCTTTTCACTATGTCTTCCCTGAATTTCAGGAACTCGCTCAGCATGTCATAAAGCGTCAATAGCTTGGGCTTTCCGTCAACCAATGCTATGTTTATTATCCCGAAGCTGGACTGCAGGGTGGTGTGCTCATAAAGCTTGTTAAGAACGATCTCCGCGCTGTGGCCTTTCTTCACCTTGACCTCGATCGTCATCCCATCCTTGTCGCTCCTGTCATGGATATCAGCGATGCCTTCAATTATTCCGCCTTTCACCTTTTCAGCGATATCCTCTATCAGCTTTGCCTTGTTGACCTGATAGGGAAGCTCGGTTATGAATATCCTGTCATCCTTTGTCTCTGCCCTTCCCCTGACTCTCACTATGCCCCTGCCTTCCCTTTTTGCCCTTTCCAGCCCGTCCCTTCCTATGATTATCCCTCCTGTGGGGAAATCAGGGCCTTTCACAGTGCGGTAAATCTCATCCTGGCCTTTTCCGTCTATCATCTGGATAAGCGCGTCCATTATCTCAGTAAGGTTATGGGGAGGGATATTTGATGCCATCCCTACTGCTATCCCCTCTGTCCCGTTGAGCAGAAGGTTCGGTATCCTTGACGGAAGGACCTTTGGCTCCTTTAGACTATCGTCAAAATTGGGCATGAAGTCAACTGTGTCCTTGTCCAAATCATCAAGCATCTCCTCGGCAATCTTTGACATCCTTGCTTCCGTATATCTCATTGCCGCAGGCGGATCGCCGTCAACGCTTCCGAAGTTTCCCTGGCCATTCACCAATGTATATCTCAGGCTGAATGGCTGGGCCATCCTCACCAGGGAATTGTAGATTGCCGCATCTCCATGGGGATGGTATTTTCCCAAGACTTCCCCTGCTATCCTTGCGCATTTCTTGAAAGGCTTGTTGCTTGCCAGTCCAAGCTCATTCATTGAGTATAATATCCTCCTATGGACAGGCTTCATCCCGTCCCTTATGTCAGGGATTGCCCTTGAAACAATGACGCTCATCGCATATGACAGGTAGGCTTCCTTAAGATTCTTTTCAATCGGCTCTATTAGAATTTGCTGATCCATGATAAACCCTCATTTTCATTTGATAATTTAATCATTTTTGATGCAAAATCTTTAAAAAATGGAGCAAGATCTGACATTAATTGCTATCAAAAACAACGCTATCCTTTTTAAACCTCCCCTCATAACTTTTTAAACAAAATGGGGTAAACTCCCCTATACAGGTGAATTCATATGG
The DNA here is from genome assembly GCA_026396375.1 of Microcaldota archaeon. Taxonomy (GTDB): domain Archaea; phylum Micrarchaeota; class Micrarchaeia; order Anstonellales; family J096; genus JAPLWW01. The sequence goes on from JAPLWW010000027.1 coordinate 5,628, forward strand.
GTAAAAAGGAAATAAATGCTATTGTAGACGGAGGAAAGGCGACAGCAGGTCCGCCCCTTGGCCCGGCATTGGGGCCGATGGGAATAAACGCAGGCCAGGTGGTTGCGCAAATCAACGAGATGACAAAGGCTTTTTCGGGAATGAAGGTTCCTGTCAAGGTGATTGTTGACACAGTTTCAAAGTCATTTGAGATAGAGGTAGGGACTCCTGCAACATCGGAGCTGATAAAGAAGAATGCGAAGGTTGAGAAAGGGCACAAGATGGCATGGAAGGAGCCTCCCGTCGGGGATCTTAAGTTCAGCAGCGTCGTTGACATGGCGAAAAGCACCTCCTCAAAGGGAAACTCAAGCACAATAAAGTCCCGGGTCAAGGAAATAATCGGGACAACAGTGAGCATGGGAATAACAATAGACTCGAAGAAGCCAAAGGACGTGCAAAAGGAAATAGACAAAGGAGAGCACGATTCAAAGATGGTGTGAAAATGAGAATCACACCCATCTTTATTCTTCTTCTTGCATTTTCCATTTCCTTCTGCTGGCAAGCTTCCTTGTCGGAAAAAATAAAGGGAATATCCTTGATAGATGACAACAGGGCCCTTGCATACGGGAGCAATTCAATATATGCTATAGATACGGCAAGCGGAACATTCAGCACTTATGACATGGTTTCACAGATATCCTTTATGCCCATCTTCAATGCAGACATTAATACGATAGTCTCTGCTTCCAACTCATCCTTGATTTCATACAACACTTTGAAACAGGCAAGAACTGAGACCCCAATCAAGGAAACAGTGTTTGGCATATGCACAGAGCCGCAGGCGGGATTTTTGGTCCTGACACAGAAAGGGGATGAATATAATCTAAATGCGATGAAGCTTGAAATGAACAACTCAGTTTCCCTGGTCAACGCAGTTAACTATAAAATATCCATAGAAAGATGCATGAACGTGAAAGGATATGCATATCCTTTGGTAATAACGGGCAATTCCATAATAATATACAAGGAAGCTACCGGCAACGACACAGTTTCAATACCCATCAAGGCAGTTTCCTCAAACATAATTTATCTGAACAGCAAGTTTTATGCGGCGTCAACAGGGGGCCTGATAGCATCCTTTGACCAGAATGGAAGGGTATACAACACAAACTCAGTCTCCGACAATATCCTTGCGATGGCAAGCGACAGCCTTGGAAACAATATAATAGCCTATGGCTCTTCAGGAAAGGCATACCTTTTTTCAAGGGACCTTTCCTTGCTCAATGCCTCTCCAATGCAAAAGGGAGTTCCCCTGGGCATATACTCCTCAAGCAACGGATATGCAATCCTGATGTCGACCAGGCTGGTCCTTCTTGACAATAACCTAAATTCGATAGGGGACTTTGCATTTGACAAGTTACAGGACAACAGCGTTTTTGCAAGGAACCAGATGATAACCGCAAGCGGAAACATCGTTGAAAGCAACTCATTTTCCTCAGGATGCTCAATCATATCCCCTGAAGACTACAGCGAAGTGGGATACCTCCCTTTTCACATCAAGGGAAACGCGTTCTCATACGTCACTTCCTTTGGAGTGGATGTAAAGATAAACGACGAGGCATGGACCAGGGCAACAGGATCCAACAGCTGGGACCTGGAGGTTGACCCAATGCTCTATCCCTTCGGAAAGATGACGATAAGGTGCAAGACAACGGAACAGCCTGACGCAAGGCTTTCCTCAATTGCATATCTGGGAAGGGTTTCCACCCTCCAGAAGAATTCATTCGCGGTCAAGGCCCCTGCACCAATGGACTCTGGGAATACCTATACAATCAGCGTCCTTGACTCCTTCAACAATTCAGTGTCCTCTTACAATATTACCATAAACGACGAAAAACCAAAGACAATAAGCGCAAGCAAGTTCTCCTTTTCGCCATCCGCTCCAGGACAATATTCCCTGAAATTCTCCAAGGATGGCTTTGACGACTACACATACACAGCCAATGTCGGGGGAATCCCCATGCTGCTGCTGATAATCATAGTGATTTTGGTATTGCTGGTAGCGGCGTACCTTTATTTCTCCTATAAAAAGTGAAATAAAAA
>JAPLWW010000002.1 GCA_026396375.1 Microcaldota archaeon
TACATTTGAATCGACAGCAACCGATTCAGTGGACGGATCAGAGGAAGTAACATGCGATCCAGCATCAGGATCGACCTTCCCGCTTGGTACAACAACCGTAACATGCACAGCAACTGACCGCGCAGAGAACACAGGAACATCAACGTTCAAGGTTACAGTAAAGGACACAACTGCTCCTTCAGGAGGCTCAATTGATTATAGAAACGGATACTATACCACTGATTCAGTTGATATAACATATATTCTTGGAACAGATTCGGTTACAGGTCTTAACACATCAACCGGCAAAATCCAGAGGGCTTCTGCCATGCTTGCCAATGGTGTGTGCGATGAATTCACTTCATTTTCAGACCTTGTTACTGAATCAGATGGTTCATACACCGATACAACAGTAATTGATGGGAACTGCTACAAATACCAATACACAATAAAAGACAAGGCAGGCAATCCAGCAAACTACACATCTGACAATTTAGCGAAAATAGACACAACAAACCCAGACATTTCAATACAGGATCCGATACCTAACAAATGGTATACTAATAATTCTATTGATGTCAATTTCACAGTCAATGACACGAACCTTGACTCCTGCCGGTACACGGTAACCAATGAAACTGATGAAGAATATGAAATAAGGGCATACAGAACAGAAATATCAGATGGTGGAGATGAAGAAATAATTTCAGGGCCTTGCGACAACTTCACATTGGAGAATCTTCCGGAAGGATGGCATAACTTAACCATTTATGTCAACGATTCCGCTGGAAACGAGAACAGCTCATCTGTATTATTCTACACAGACACGATTCCTCCTGTAATAGATATCCAAAGCCCAATTGACCAGTTCTATCCGAGATTGACACAAAGAGTGGACGTCAACTACACTGTCAATGAGACAAATCCTGAGCAATGCTGGTATGACCTGAACAGGACAGAGTCAGGAGGGCTCATTAACCAAAGCATACCATTGTAGAAGGACTGTTCATATGATAAGGTCGCCACCTTCGGCTATGACGGCGTCCGTTCCTGCCAATGCTCAAACACGACATTGAATATTGGTTATGGGCATTTCTGCCTTACAATATATGCAAATGATACTGCAGGCCAGGTAAACTCAACAACAGTATGCTTCATAACCGCAGGAGCCGCAGATGCGGCATCAAGCGCTCCTCCGGAGCTTCTGCCGATGTCAATATTCGTTGATTCAGTAAGGTGCTCATCTGACGGAACAGGAGCCATCACAGTGCAGGCCTGGGATTACCAGGACAAGCCATTGTCAGGAGTCCTGATAAAGATTTCCGGTAAATCCGGAACAACCGGAAGCGACGGGACAGTGACATTGAGAGGTTTCGAGCAAGGAGACTATTCAATATCTGCATCCAAGGACGGATATACCAGTACAGGCTATGAGATAACAGTTTCATGCCAGAAGAAGGAAATCACTCCGCCTCCGCAGCAGCCAGGAGCTGAAACATTAAGCATTTTGAGCGTAATTGTCCAGGAAATGACCTACAATAATGATGGGACCGCAGACGTCAAACTATTGGTCCAGGATTCTGATAACAACTCTGTTCCAGGAGCAACAGTGAGAGTTTCTGGAAGCGACATAATATACACAACAGGGAATGACGGAACAGTGACAGTCAGAAGCAATCCAACCGGTGACTATACTGCAACTGCTTCAAAGAAAGGCTACAATGAAGACACTGCTGATTTCACGATAAAGTTCCAGGCAAAGCCTGAAGCAGCGCAGCTGCCAGCAGAGCAGCCGGCCATAACCGAACAGGGGCAGGCCATACCTTACCTGAACCTTTGCGTTCCGGCACTGATAATAGCGGCAATACTGGCAATCATTTTCTTCCTCTGGAAGAGGAGGAAGAAGGAAGAGGAGCCAAAGAAGCCTGAATCAGGAAAAGCGCAGCCAGCGAATCCTCAAGCTCCGAAGCCGATGGACTTGCCTCCAGGCAAGCCATAATCTTTATTTTTCAGAATCCCATTAGGATTATAAAGCTTATATCTCATCTAAGTCCATGGATACAGAAAGCAGAATAAGGCTTGTCATGAAAAGGCCAACCGAGGAGGTTGTGACAGTTGAGAGACTGGGGGAAATATTCAACAACAAGAAGGAGATAAGGCACTATATAGGATTTGAGATCTCGGGCTTCCTACATCTTGGGGGCCTTGCAACAGCATTGAAGATACAAGACTTCATAGAGGCTGGCATAAGGCCAACAATCTTCCTTGCAGACTACCATTCAGTGATCAACAAGAAGCTAGGAGGGGACATTGACCTCATAAGGAGGGTGGCCAACGGCTACTTCAAGCACGCGTTTGTCAGCATGGGCCTGGACGACTCCAAAGTTGACTATGTAATGGCAAGCGATGTCTACAACCAGGACTATTGGAGCACAGTGATAAAGATAGGCAACAGCTCAACCATAAGCAGGGTCAAAAGGGCAATGACCATCATGGGAAGGAAGGAAAGCGATGAGTCTCCGGCATCCTTCATCATGTACCCTTTAATGCAGGCAGCGGACATTTTCCATCTTAATGTTGATATCATGCATGCAGGAATGGACCAGAGGAAAGTCCATATGCTGGCAATAGATGTGGCTGAAAAGATAGGCAGGGAAAAGCCGGTTGCTGTCCACATGCATTTGCTCCCTTCGTTGAAGAATGACGGAAGGATGAACCCAGAGGACGCGAAGATGAGCAAAAGCAAGCCTGATTCAGCGATATTCATGAACGATCCAGAAGATGAGATAGCAAGGAAGATAAAGAATGCTGTTTGTCCGCAGAACCAGACAGAGGGAAACCCTGTTTTCGAGATCCTGAAATACCTTCTGGTAAGGGATGACGAGTCAATATTCAAGATTGAAAGGCCTGCAAAGTACGGAGGGGACATCGAGGGCACTTTGCCCCAAATTGAAAAGATGTACCAGGAAGGCAAGATCTTTCCCCTGGACTTAAAGAACGCAGTGGCAATTGAGCTGGCAAAGGTGCTGAAGCCCTCAAGGGATTACTTCTCAAAGCATCCTGACTACATAACAGACCTGAAAAAAGACCTGATCACGAGGTAATAATATGAAGCTATTGTGCGTAACTGGAAAAAAGGGATCCGGGAAATCAGTCATAATCGGCATTGCCTCAAGATATGGAATAAAATCATTGGAAATGCACGACCCTGTCTATGATGCAATGAGGAAAAAGGGAATTCCCCTGACCCATGAGAATATAATCAGGTTTGCTGAAGGGCTGAGGAAAAACAAGGATTTCGGCATTGTCGCAAGGATGATGCTAAAAAAAATAAGGAATGAAAAGATAAAGGACAAAATTCTAATAATCTGCGGGATAAGGCACCCTGACGAGGTAATGGAATTCAGGAAGAAATACGATTGCCTGTTTTTGGCGATTGACGCAGATCCCAAGGTAAGGTTCAGGAGGATAATTTCAAGGGCAAGGAATGAGGATTCAAGAACCTTGGAGCAATTCATGAAAAAGGGGCAGAGCGAAAACAAGATGCTGGGCATAGACCAGGCGATGGAGCCTGCGGACATAACAATGACAAACAACAGGAATATGAGGGAATTCAGCGAAAAATTAACAAATCTTATAAAATTCATGGTGAAAAAATGAGCAAGATACTTGATCTTAGGGCAAGGTGGATATTGGATTCAAGGGGAAACCCGACTGTAGAAGTTGAGCTGAAGACAAACAAAGGCACTGTGCTTGCATCCGCGCCTTCAGGGGCCTCAACCGGGACAAATGAGGCGCTGGAGCTGAGGGACAAGGCAAAGGAATTCAGGGGCAAGGGAGTAAGCAAGGCAGTGAACAATGTAAATACCGAGATAAGGAAGATGTTTGTTGGGAAGCAGGTCAACGACCCCGCCCTTATGGACGATTTATTGATAGGATTGGACGGGACAGAGAACAAATCCCGGCTGGGCGCAAACGCGACAACCGCGGTTTCCATAGCTTTTGCCAAAGCCTATGCTTTGGAGCATGGAAAGGAGATCTTCCAATCATACGGAGGAAATAACCTTCCGATACCAATGAGCAATGTCATAAACGGGGGAAAGCATGCAGGAAATGACCTGGCGATACAGGAATTCATGATTGTTCCTAAAGAGATCAGGACAATGAAGGACAGGATAAGGGCGCTTTCAGAAATTTACCAGGAGATGAAGTCTTTGCTTTTGCAAAAATACGGAAAATCAGCCATAAATGTCGGGGATGAGGGCGGATTCGCCCCTTCCTTCAAGGAGACAAGGGATGCCCTGGAGATAATAATATCCTCAATAGAAAACTCAGGATATTCAAAGAAAGTTTTTATTGGATTGGATTGCGCAGCCTCTGAGTTTTTCAAAGGCACTAGGTATATCATCGACAACAAGCGGCTGACCTCATCCCAGATGATAGACTATTATTCTTCCCTGGTATCATCCTATCCCATAATCAGCATAGAGGACCCTTTCAATGAGGATGACTTCACGTTCTTCGCGTCATTGACCAAGAAGCTGGGAAGCAGAATAATGGTGATAGGGGATGACCTGTTCACGACAAACGTGAAAAGGATAAACCAAGGCATAAAGCAGGGAAGCGCAAACGCGCTATTGGTGAAGATAAACCAGATAGGCACTGTTTCCGAGGCAAAGGAGGCGACCAAGCTGGTCAAGTCCAAAAAATGGAAGGCAATAGTGAGCCACAGGTCTGGAGAAACCGAGGATACCTTCATAGCCGACTTTGCAGTGGGTATCAATGCTGAATTCATAAAGTCAGGGGCCCCTGCAAGGACCGAGAGGGTTGCAAAATACAACAGGCTTTTGAGGATAGAGGAGATCATCAATGGGTAACCCCATCTATCTCTTTTCCCTGGGAGTCC
>JAPLWW010000060.1 GCA_026396375.1 Microcaldota archaeon
CGACAGCAGCGCGGATGTCCATCCAGGCGCAAACGAGACATGCGACAATATAGACAACGACTGCAACGCAAACACCTTGGACGGGATAAGCGAATCATGGTACAATGAGCCCACTGAATGCGGAGTGGGGGAATGCGCAAGGACAGGAGTGTTCATCTGCCAAGAAGGATCCCAGTTCAGCACATGCGTTCCTGGAATCGCAACAGAGGAAACATGCGACAGCAGGGACAACAACTGCGACGGAACGATTGACGAGATAAGCAGGAACTGCTCAGACAGCAACAATGGAATATGCGGATTGGGAGCAGAGCTGTGCTCGGGGGGAGAGTGGTCAGGGTGCCCATTGCCCCAGCAGGAGATGTGCAACGGGAAGGATGACGACTGCGACGGGGCAGTGGACGAGGAGTCCAAGGTCCAGTTCATCTTCAACCAATGGCAGAACTGGGGCAAGCAGGCGAAAATAGACGCGCTGGGAATAGCGCCGGTCGTCTACGCCGACAGCATAGAGGGATCCCCGTTCGCAAGCGGGTCGTTCATACCGGTCAACATGACATATTCCACAACCAACAAGAACGTGCCTGGGCTGGCGATCGACTCGGGCAACGGGTACTTTGACGTATGGCTGTGGGGGAAGAACGACGGGATAACAAAGAAGGCGGTCAACGTGACCATTTACCTTGACGGGATAACGGTAAAGTCCATATCGAACATCCAGGGGGCGCCATACGAGAGGAACAGGGACGGGAAGGCGAAGTTCGGGGTTCCGGGCCAGGACCAGGTCTGGGTCCAGAGCGGGAACCAGATAAGCTTTGTCGCGACCGTGTCAAGCGCGAACGACGCGTTCAGGGTCTACTACACCAAGAGCGAGTGCACAAGCAATGACGCCGACAATGACGGGATGCCTGATTACCTTGACATCTGCCCGAGCAGCAAGACCGACGCTGCGATAATCCTTGACAGCAACAACCACTTCGCCGACATCAACATGAACGGCATCTTCGAGACCAAGAAGAAAGTGGAGAACGTGACCTGCAAGAACGTGACATACAAGATAGGGAAGAAGACCTACACGAAGCTTGAGTGCCACAAGGACTACATCTGGGTCATCGCCAACAGCGACTACACCCTGCAGGACACCTTCGGGTGCACATGCTCGGACATACTGGCGAAGAAGCCGGGGTCCGACAGGGGCCAGCTCAAATACGGGTGCGCGAAGGGAACCTTGGACGACTGGATAACCGAAGTGGGATACGACTGGGGCAACAAGAAGCGCTGATCCCCAACTTTTTCATTTTTTATAATATCTTGGCTTTGGGGATACCAATTCCCTGCTCTTTATTTATTCTTTCTGTAAGGGAACCAAGGTTCCCTTTAAGCTCCAACCCTCCTTTCATTTGCAAAAAGGCTCTTAAACTTTCATGTTCCATAGCTTCTCATGATCTATGCTGTTGACATCGACGGAACCCTGTTCTTCGAGGGCATAGGCTTGGCTGAAGGCGCAGTTGACTTCATCCAGCATCTGCATACAAAAGGGCAAGTGTATCTTTTATCAAACAACTCCACCCAGTCAAGGATCCAGATACAGGAAAAGGTCTATCCTGTTGTGATGGACGAGGACCACATTGTCTCGACATTGGCAATGGTGGAATACACAATAAGGAAGGAGGAGATAGCCAGCGCATACTACATAGGCAATTTCGTGCTTGAGCAGTACATCATCAATTCAGGGGCAAGGATAGACAGGAACAATGCAGAGGCAGTGTTCATAGGCTATACCCAGAATCCCAAGTTCAGCTCAATAACCCTTGCCTCAAGGCTTGTGAAGAACGGGGCAAAGTTCTATTCCTTGGGCAACGACAGCTTCTACCCTGTCTTTGGCAAGCTTACTCCAGGCGTAGGCTATTTGGAAGGCGCAATAGCGCAGATAACAGGAAAGCAGCCATTGATGCTTGGAAAACCGGGCATCTCAATGCTCAACATGATCTCTGAAAAGGAAAACTCAAGGGACATAATCATGGTCGGGGACAATCCAGACACTGACATAAGGATGGCCAACTCATTCGGATGCAAAAGCCTGCTGATAGGAAAAAGGGACCCAAGGGCAACCTATTGCGCAAAGGACCTCAAGGAGGCAATGAAGAAGATCTAAACAGAGTCAAAGGCCCTTATCACATCCTCTATCTTTCCTTTGTATTTTATGCCGTTCCTCTCAAAATGGGTCTTTACTGCCTTGACCCCATTTTCCTTTAGCCTATCAAATAATTTTTCCATTCCGGGGATTCCCCTTTTCTGCATTTTGCCCAAAGATGAGGTGGTGACGAAAAACGGGGGATATCCCATCTCGCCTTTAATCAGCTTCAATATCTTCTTTTCATCATCTTCAGCTTTTTTTATGCAGGCATCAGCTGTTTTCCTGCTGCAAAGGTCCCCAATCCACAATGGCCCTGCATAGTCATAGTATTTTTTCAAGGAACATATCGGCTTTCTTGAAAACTCTACTCTCACGCCGTCATAATCCCCTGAGAAGACATAGCCAATATTCTTGATGTTCTCGTTTGCCCCATCCGCTCCCTTCCTTAGCTTTAGGATTATCTTCATCTGGTGCCTGTAATAAAAACAAAGCAAGGGCTCAATCCCGAAGTTAAATTCATGCGCGCTTTCCATTGCCCTCCTTATCAGTATCCTCAATCCTGTCTCATGGCAGAAGTCGTTGAGCATGGGCTTTGAGTGGTAGTACCTTGGGCATGCGTCTGCCGAGCTTCCGCAAAGCACCGCAGTGTCGGTTGCAGTGGCTGAAAGATAGGCTGTTTTCTCGTTCCTCATTGCCCTTATCGCAGAATGGAAATATGGTGAAGGAGAGCCAAAAGGGTCCAGCTCAACGAAGTTGTATTTTCCAGGATCAGAATTGATCATGTAATGGATTGCCTCATGCTCAATTGTTTTTCCCTTGATCTTGTGCAGCTTCATATTCTTCCTTATTGCCTTTATCGCATCATGCTCGGAATCAAGGAAATCGATGCTTTCTATGTTTCTGCATTCCTTTGCATACCTTATCCCCCTTATTCCTGAGGCGGAAAAGGCGTCAAGGACCCTTAACTTATCATCTATGGAATCAACAGCCAAGGAAGATAGGGTCCTGCTGAGCTCCATGTGCGGATTGTAGAACACACCATCTGCAAAAAAATCAAGCCCCTTTTCCCTTATCATATGGCATCCATTATCCTGTCCAATAGCATGTCAGGGGCAAGAAGACCATCAAGGGCCAAAACCTTCTTCCCGTTTGCGATTATCACTGTTTTAGGCACGCTCCTTACGCTGTTTTTGTCCGCCCATTCGCTGAATTCAACTGCCTCGACCCCGCTTCCGGTCACATTCTTGTTAAGTATCGCCATTGCCTGCGCCAATCTCACTGCGCCAGGGCAATACGGGCATTGCGGAGTTATGAAAACATCCAATCTCAATGGAAAGTCAATCCCCTTTATTTTTGCCTTCAGGTCCTCGGAAAATTCAACAGTGTCCCCTTTTGATGTTTCCACTATTGTTGAAAGGAAGCCTCCAAACTCATGGCCTGAGGGTATTCCGTAAAATCTCACCTTTCCCCTGTTCTTGCCTTCAAAGATTATCACTGGGGCCATATCAACTTCATATTTTTTCGCCATGTCCCTGTCTTTCTCAAAATCGTGCTTTTCAAGCTCTATCTTGTCGGTTGCCTCCCTTATCTCATCAAGCAGCATGTTCAGCTCTCCGGAATACTGGCCTTCGGTGCTGTCGAAAAACACTATCCTTATCCTGCTTTCCATGGCCTTCAAAAATTCCCTGACTTCCTTTTTTGTATTGTCGTCCAGCAAACCCATAATAACACCAAAGTGAAAAATTTAGGCACAAGAACATTTTTAACTGCTCCTTTTTCCTGAAGCGGATTTTCGGCTTCCCCCCATCCTTAAAAACCTAATGCTTATTAACATAGATACTCAGGTGCCTAGATGGAGAATTATGACAAAATGCTGGAAAACATTTACAGTAAGCTCCAGTCTTCAAAGTCAACTTCAGGCGAAAGATTCGAAATACCTCAATTTGAGGTATTGATTGAGGGGAAGAACAAGACCATAATAAAGAACTTCAGGAAGGTCTGCGACACCATAAGGAGGGACCCTGTCATGCTCTCGAAGAACATCTCAAAGGAAGTCGGGGCCCCGGTTGACATAGACAACGAAAGGCTGATCATACACAGGAAGGTCTTTCCAATAGTGCTTCAAAAGAAGCTTGATTTTTTTGTCAATGAGTTTGTGATCTGCAAGCAGTGCGGAAAGCCAGACACCAACATTGCAACAGTTGAGAGAACCAAGATGCTTGTATGCGAAAGCTGCGGCGCAAGAAGGCCGGTGAGATAATGGGAAGGAAGGAAAGGGAAAAGAAAGAAGCGGAGATGAAGAGCACTGTTTTCAGGGTAAAGATGCCGAACAAGAGCGAGGAGCAGCTTTTCGGGGTTGTTGTCTCAACATTGGGAGGATCGAGAATGATGGTTTTCTGCGAGGACGGGAAGGAAAGGGTCTGCAGGATACCAGGAAAGATCAAGAACAAGGTCTGGATAAAGGAAGGCGATTATGTCATTGTCCAGCTTTGGGACACTGAAAAGGACAAGAAAGGGGACATTTACTGGAGATACAGGGACATGGAGGCGAATTTCCTCAAGTCAAGGGGATACCTGAAGTTCCTAGGCCCTTCTTAGCCTGGTCATCCCCAATATCCTATTTTCTGGTCTTGTTCCGATAAATTCCTTGCTGTCTCCGCTCATCATCTGCCTTAACCTGTTTACCCTGTTTTCTATCTGCTGAAGCCTGGTCGCTTTCATGATCCTATTAAGTTTTGGTTCTTTATATATTTTTTGAATTGAAAAACACATATGATCTTTTTCTGCCAATATCTGACAATATCACTACATTTTTAAATTTTAGACATGAATGGTTGTCATGGATTTTGCCCTGGCTTTCCTCATGCTGGTGTTTCCGGCCTATGCCGCAAACGCGATCCCTGTTCTGCTAGGCGGAGGAATGACATTTGACGATTTGCTTAAGTTGAAGCTGTTCGGGAAAAACAAGACAATAAGGGGATTCCTCTCGGGAATAATATTCGGCTCGCTTGCCTCATTGGCGCTTATGCTGTTCCTTCCTGTCCAGATAAGGTTCTCCTATGTGCTTTTCGGGATATTCTCATCATTGGGCGCGATGCTTGGGGATCTATTAGGGAGCCTGCTGAAAAGGAAGATCGGGATTGCTGAGGGAAAGCAGTTTTTCCTTGACCAGATACTCTTCATCGCGGTTGCGCTCTGCTTCGGGTATCTCTTCATTCCGGAAATTTATAACATAACGGTTGTCATCGCGGTGCTCATAGTGACATTTTTCATGCACATAATATTCAATATCATAGCAAACAAGATAGGAGTGAAGAACGTTCCTTGGTAAAATCATAGTTTGCCATAAACTATAGGTTTTCCTTTCCCAATGATTATCCCATTTCCAATGTCCAGAATCTCATTTCCGTCTATTATGCAGCAGGCCTTTTCAAGCGTCCTTACTGCGATTGGGCAATAGCCGATGACAATGCTTTTCCTGTTTTTGCCTATCTCCGCAATCGGGGTTATGCACACCCTGTTTTCCTTCAGTATCGGCCCAAGAAGGGCTTTGTTGTATGCTGTTGATCCTATCTTTGTGCATACCAGGATCCCGTCGCCGAAGAGCTTCAAGGTCTTATTCCCGCATTTCACCGTTGTGTGGATTGCCCTGAAGTCCCGGTTTCTGACAACGATCTCATTGATCGCTGAATATTCCTTTCCATCTATCCTTGTTTTCAGCATGTTCACTGTCTCTGGCTTAGAATCAAGGATTTTATCTATGGATTTCCAGTTGTTCCTGTTGATCTGGCAGATTCCCGACCTTTTGGATCCTATGCCAACCAATATCCCATCAATCCTCTTCTTGTTGTAAATTATTGTCCCGTCCCCTCCTATCACTACCGTCGCGCCGCACTTTCCCCTGCATATCACATGCCCCTTGTTTTTCAAGTACCTTTTGACTTCGGGATAAAGCCTTTTCGCCCAATCCTTTGTGCTGTTGAAAAGAATCTTTATTTTCATAGCACCAGCCTTTTGAATATCCCAAGATGCGGGCTTTGGCTAAGGAATTCCATTGCCTTTTCCTTTTCCAGAAACTCTATCTTCTCAATCTCCCATTTGTCAATCGCCAATGAGCTCAGCTTCATTATGACATCCTCCTCGAGCTCGGTAGTGAACAATATTGCAAGCAGGACCTCATCTTCCCTGATTATCAGTTCCCTTTTGATTTCCCTGACATCATCAGCTTCCATCCCCAATTCCTCGCTGAGCTCGGCATATGCGCATTCGATAGGGTCCTTTTCCCATTCAACCGCAAACCCGTTGAAGCTAAGGCAGTTTTTCCTTGGCACATCTATCAGCTTTCCCATGCCTTCTATCTCAACAACCTTGTTGGCCTGCTCGGTCAGCAGATATCTGTTTACATTCCTTATCAATCCTATCACTCCAAAGCTTATTGGCTTTTTTCCCAGCTTTCTCAATGCAAGGTATGCTGAAAAAGGGGCAAAATAGACGCCTATCTTCTTTCCGTCAATGTATTTCACCAGCCCAAGGTCGTCATCATAGCTGAGCTTTTTCGAGATGTTTTCTGCAAGGCTCAACGTTTCCTTGTCAAGCTCAGGAGCAGTGGTTTTTCTTACGGAAAATTCCATGATTCCCTATTCTGCGTTTCTTTTTTAAACTTATATTTCCTAATTTAGGGCAATGGACATTTTTTCAATAATATTGATAATAACCGGCCTTGCGCTTTTCGAGATAATAAGCAGCATCGACAATGCGGTCATAAACGCCGAAGTGCTGTCAAAGATGGGCCCGAAGCCAAGAAGGTGGTTCCTGGTATACGGGCTGATCATCGCAGTGTTCGGGGTAAGGTTCCTCCTGCCGATGTTCCTGCTGTGGATCTCAAACCCCTCGATAGGGCCAGTGGATCTATTCTCATCGATGTTCAGCGGAGACGAGAAGGTTGCCGCGGCAGTGGAGCAAAGCTCCCCCTTCCTGCTGATTGCAGGAGGAGTCTTCCTGGTATTCCTGTTCTTCCACTGGCTTTTCCTTGAGCCCAAGAGGTTCGGCCTGGTAGGCGAGAAATTTATCTATTCCCAGGGGATATGGTTCTATACAGCTATTTCAATCATTTTGCTGCTGATCAGCTGGTATGCGATGCAGATCAACCCGATGATGGCGTTTGCGGCAGTGGTTGGGTCAACGGCTTTCTTCATAATCCACGGCTTCAAGCAGAACGCAGAGCTCAAGGAAAAGGAGCTCCTTGAAGGGAGCGGAAGCAGCCATCTCAGCGACCTGAGCAAGCTCATGTACCTTGAGGTGATAGACGCCACCTTCTCCATAGACGGGGTCATAGGGGCCTTTGCCTTCACGCTTTTCGTTCCCCTGATACTGATAGGGAACGGCATAGGCGCATTGGTCGTAAGGGAGATAACAGTAAGGAATATAGACTCGATAAAGAAATACGCGTTCCTGAAGAACGGTGCAATGTACTCAATCTTCTTCCTTGGATCAATAATGATCATGGATTCGTTCGCAATAGATATACCTTCCTTTGTCTCCCCGGTAATAACCTTCTCATGCATAGGATTCTTCCTGTGGAAGTCCCATTTAGAGATGAATCCTAAAGCTGACAAAACAAAGATTTAAAATTGCTCTGCTCCAAAATAGGCTCATGGACATGGCAGGATACAGAGCATTGCTTTCTTCTGCAGTTGCCAGCGCAGTCCTTGTCTTGGCCTAGCCAGCCACACCATATCTTTTGAATTGTTGTAAAAAATTCCGGTTAAATTCACTTTTTTTAATGGAATGCCAAAAAGGTGATGACAATGAATGCAAACGTTTACAGGTTCAGGTTTCATGAGTTTGAGAAGGAAAGGTATAGGAGGCATGGCATAGCCATAGCCGAGCTTGGGAGGATGGCGCCAAGGCCCTTCGGCAGATGCTCAATAATGACAGAGCCCCTGCTCGAGATATCCCCCATAAAGGCTGCATGGAGAATGAGGGGCAGGGGCTTCTCTGACTTGCCGAAACTGGCGATTGCTTCTGTATCCGTAAATGACAGGAACATTCCCCCAATTGCCGCCAAGATAGGCTGCGTCCATGTGCCTGAGCTGGTTTTTGACATGGATACAGGCAATTTCATCTGGCAAAACCAGGTTCCTGTGCCTTTTAAAAACACATCTCCACATAATTATTAACGTGATCCAATGGGAGATGCGCGAGTATGCCATGCATTTGCAGATATAAAGAGGAAGCTTTCAGAGAATGGATTCAATGAGGCTGACAAGTCCAAAATATACACAATGGCATTGAAATATAAAAGGACACTGGATCTTGGCGTTGATTTTGAAACATTTTCGATATTCAACAGGGGATTGGACAATAAAAAGTCAAATTTCTTTGTCTTTCTTGGGATGAAAAAGGGTTTTTTCAATGACAAGCTGAAAGTCCTTTACTACAATCCAGCGCCTCCAAATGTAAGGTTCAATTTCAGGGAGGATTACCAGGCAGAGCAGAAAAGGGGAGACACAATAATATCAAGGGAATATGACGGAAAAAACGGCCTGGATGAATTCGTTTCAAGAACATTGTATGGCATCCTGAAGATATCCTCGTCAAAGCCGGAGAACAGGTATTACTATTGGCCCCACAACCATGCAGGATACCTTGAGCACAATGGAAAGATACATAGGCTGATAGACATAAAGCCAGGGGAAATTCCCAGTATTCTCGGTCCAGTTGATGACGGAAAGTCAAACCCCTTTGACATGATGATTTCGGCTGCGCTGTTCAACGGGGATTTCTTCGCGATAACATCGCACAACAGTTTCTCATATTCTGTTTTCAATGAACTGAACTTTTTTGGAAAATCCCTGGGAATCTCGGTTGTCCCTGGGATAGAATTCACGATGCCAATCTCCTCGTACAACCCTGAGGATGTCGCAATCCTTTTTTCCAACATGAATGAAAAGCTCAATGAGCATGGTCTATCCCAATTGGAAATAAGGAAAGGATCAGTCACCTATTCAACATCAGAGATAGACAGCCTGCTCCATTGGTACAAAAGGACCTTCGGATCAATAGACTTTGACGTTCCCCTGAGGGCAATCAACGGGCCCCATATCATTGCGATGTTCAATGATCCCAAGCTGGCTGAAAGGGTGAATTCCCTGATGCTAAGCAGCAAGGATGTGCAATTCCCCCCTTTTTCAGCGCCTGGAATCGAGCTTTTCAGGACTTTAACGTCATTGAGGCAGAATTACAGGGACAGGGTATTCATAATGGTGGCTCACCCTTTCTGCGACCTCAAGCTGCCTTCAGTCGGCATAGGCAACAGGATGGCAACCGGGGACCTTTCATGGCCTGATTCCCTGAGCCTTTTCAGGAACAATCTTGCTGACGGTATCGCGGCGTACAATCCCTCGGTAAAGCCTGAATGGAACAATTTCAATGAACTGGACTTTTCATTGCTTGACTCCTATCCCAGGAAATACCATCAGTTGCTCAGGTCATGGATTGAGCATAGGAACCTTAAGCTGACAGAGTCATCCCAGTGGATAAATGGCCTCTCGCAACAGAAATGGGGGTTCCAGACGCTTAATTCAGACGCGTTGAACATGGCATATGCAAAATGGATCAGCCATTGGGGGGTTCCATTCCAGTCTATAGTCAGAATGGGTGAGCCGGATACCCATTTTTTCGGAAAGTTTGACTTTGACGATGTGCACGCAAACCACCTCATGAGGGTTGTCTCCTATGTTGACGGAGAGAATATAGAGAAAACGCCGAAAGGCCTTCTTGAAGCTCTTTTCATGGCAAAAAGGCATCAGGAAGGCATCAATGCCAACTACTATGCCTATGCCGAGATGGACCAGAGGAAAAGGCACCTTGTGTTTGAGGAATCGCGGGAACCTACACAGGAGGAAAGCAGGGAGGAGCAGCTCAAGTACATAACCAACTACGGCATGGGGTTTTTCAATGTTATACTCCCTGATTTCGTCAAAAGGGCCTTTTTAAGGACAGGATTGCCCTTTTCCAAGACGCTGTACCTTTTAAACAAGTTCATAAAGGAATAGGCTTTACTGATATGTTTAAAAACAGTTTTGTGTAGGTATTAATGTATGGATATGGAACTTAGGCCCCAGCCAAGATGCAAATCATTTAGCGTTAAGCGTGCCTTCAAATACGCTGCATTGACAGCGTCATTATTGGTTTCTCCTGTTTCAATGCCTTTTGCAAATGCGGAAGTAATGACAGACACATCAAGATATTCCATCTATTCAGTGCTTGACGAAGTTGGGATAGAAAGAACAAGCTCAAAATACGACAAGATGAAGTCCAGCGTAATCTGGCTTTTTGACGCATCTTCTGATCTGCAAAAAACAAAGGAAATCTACAACATCTATTTTGAGAACCTTGGCATAAACAAAAGGTCAGTGAAGCTGTTCTGCAATGTTGCCAACGAGCTTAGTAAAAAGGATTCAGTTTCAGTGACTCCAACAGATCTGGTCAACCAGCTTGCCTACATCAACGGGGACACTGCAAAGAAGGAGCTTAGGACGATTCCGCATTCAGTCTTCTATGTAATTTCAAGGATAGGGCCTGCATTCGATGCCCTTTCAGGCAAGGAACAGGAAAAGCCAGCCGGGCCAGCCAGGAATGACACCATCAAGCCAGCAGAGCCTGAGAGCATTCCAGTTGCAATCGCAGAGCCGAAGCCGGCTGATGAGCAAATCATGAATCCAAAAAGGAAAGGCACATCTGCATCCGCCTCCGCAAGGGAGATAGCAACCCACATAAGGAGGATAAGGGCAGGCAACAATCTGGACGCTGCATCTGCAAGGGAGATATCTGAAAGGATAAAGAAGGCAGAGGCAAAAGACAGCTTAACTGCACTTGTGGACAGCATATCCGCACAGTTAAAAGAGGCAAATGCAAAAGAAAAAGCTGCTGCAAGCGCAAAGGGAGCATATGCGCAGATAAAAAAGGAAAAGGCAAAAAAGGCCCTGGTTTCATTTCCTAGGCCAGCTGCACAGGCCGAGCCTGAGAGCATATTTACCAAAATCATAAAAAATTCCATTGCCTGGGAGCTTGCTATGATAGCGCTTGCAGGCGGAATAATATCTGCTTTCTTATTTGACGGCAAAAAGAAAAGGCAGAAAAAGAAGGAAACAGCGCTCATCTCATACATCCAGAACCGCGCGTTGGCAAAGGCGGGCTCCGTGATAAAGAGGATGGATCCAAAGGCCAATGTCCCTCTGAATCCTGAAAAGATCATCAGCGCCTCCATAAGGACAGCCCTTAGCAGGATAACCAAGTCAAGGAAGGCCTTCAGGAAAAACAAGGCAACTGCAGTGAAATTCCTTGATTCTGTCAGGGAAACGCTGCTATTGGGGTATTCCAGGGATTCAGTAATAATCAGGGCATTCGACGCAAGCAGAAAGCAGAACAACCTCTAACTTTTTGTAATTTTTCATAAAGCTTATTAACATTCTAGATAATATATCATCATGTCCTATCATCACCAGAAAAAGATATACACCTGCGGCCCGGCTTCGATGCGCATTGTTCTGGACCGGCTGGGAATCAAGGATTCCGAGGAAATATTGGCAAGGATGCTCAGGACAAATCCCAATTACGGCACCAAGTTCAAGCCGTTCTCCCTGGCTGCGAGATCATTGGGATTGTCCTATATCGAAAAGAAGAACGCCTCAATCCGCGACCTGAGGGGATTGCTGGGCCAGGGCTACGGCATCATTGTCTGCTATCTGGACAATACGGACAGAAAGAACATCTGGGACCACTATTCAGTTGTAAGGAAGCTGGACAACGGCAACATCTATTTCCTGGATCCCTGGTATGGGCCCAGGAAGAAGTTCAGCCTGCGCCATTTCAGGAGGATCTGGGTGAGCAGGAAGAACAGGCCTGACAAGATAGACGGATGGCTCATTGCGATTAGGCGCTAACCCCTAACTTTTTATAACCTTTTAATACTCTCTTTATTATGGAAAACACTCCAACCGGCGTGCGCGACTTCAGCGTTGAGGAAAGCATGGAAAGGGAGCGGATGATAGGCTCCCTCAAGTCGGTTTTCAGGAGATACGGGTTCTATCCCCTGGAGACGGGAACGATGGAGTTCTTTTCAACATTGACCAAGAAGAGCGGGGAGGCGATAAAGGAAAACATATTCAGGATAGCGGACGAGGAGGCTGCCCTGAGGTTTGACCTTACTGTTCCCCTGGCGCGCTATGTTTCATCCAACCTATCCTTGTTCAAGCCTTTCAAGAGGTATTGCATAGACAAGGTCTGGAGGAACGAGGAGCCCCAAAAAGGGCGCTACAGGGAGTTTCTGCAGGCAGACTGCGACATAGTAGGGGTAAAGGAGCAGAGCGCTGAGGTTGAGCTGCTTAACTTGGCTTTAGACAGCCTAAAGGCGCTTGGCTTTGACACATCAGAGGCAATATTCTTCATTAACAGCAGGAAGATCCTTGAGGGAATGGCAGACAAGTGGTCTGTTGATTCTGAAAGGGCATTCAGGGCCATTGACAAGTACGACAAGGTAGGCAAGGAAGGCGTTTTCGAGGAGCTCAAGTCATTTGGAAAGGAGAAGGCAGAGGAGATAATCAATGACGTTTTTGTTGAGAATGACGACAACGGAAAAATGCTCAAATACCTTTCAAAGTTCAGCAAGGAAGGGGCAGAGGAGCTTGAATACATAGTCTCAAGGTTTCCCAATGCGAAGATCCAGCCTTATCTGGTCAGGGGATTAGGATATTACACAGGGCCGATCTACGAGCTTAAGCTCTCAGATGAGATAGGCACAGTGTGCGCAGGAGGGCGGTATGACAACCTTCTTGGGCTGTACGGGCAGAAGGACTGCGCGGTTGGCATAAGCTTCGGGTTTGAAAGGCTGTTCTACCTGTTGAGGAAGGAAACCTCCCTGGACAAAAAAACCTATTCCAGCGTTTACATCGCCTGGGTGAAGGACATGGAGAAGGAGGCGCTGTCTATTGCAACCTCTTTAAGAAGAGAAGCCATCAATACTGATATCAACTATTCAAAACGCTCCTTGGGATCGCAGATAGACTATGCGAACAAGATGGGCATTCCCCTGGTTGTGATAATAGGACCCAAGGAATTCAAGGAGGGAAAGGCTGTGCTGAGGGAAATGGATTCAGGCAAGGAGACGGTTTTGGAGATAGGGAAAATAGCGGGTGCTGTTGTTGAAAGGACTAAGATTATATCTAAAAAATAAGGTGTTTTATTCAAAGGTTGGAAACTCATACAAGAAGATAGGCCCTGCCCTGGATGTTGCAAAGGAGGCCCATTCCTCAGACATAGGCGTTATCCACATCATTGACCGCGACCTTGCCTCGGGCCAGTCGAAGAACCTTGACATCTACGATTCCTTGACCCAGTTCATCCACGTCCAGGTGGAGCTTCCAAGGGTATGCTTTGTGAACGAGCTTTCTGCGTACAATGTGAGAATTGCCTTTGTTCCGCCCAACGTCCCCTTGGATATAAATTACAAGTTCAGCCTGCTGAGGACAGACTATCCAAGGGACATGGACAAGTATCCCGAGTTCAACGACATATTGACATCAAACGAGGACGTTGTCAACGAGGCAATAAGGAGGAAAAAGAGGATATTCTTCCTGGGAAAAAACAACAAGGCATTCTGCAGCATCCTGGACAGGATGTGATCAATTACTCTTTCTTGTCCTGATTCCTATCCTTCTTGATCTTCTGGAGATATTTTATCATTTCGGCTATCTCTTCCCTGTCGTGCATATGCCTTTCAATTTTGTGCTCGCAGTCGACAAGGACTCCGAAGCAGTTAAGCTGCCTGCACATATGGGGCCTCCAGTCATGCTGTTTCTTTTCATGCGCCTTTGGCGATGAGCACTTTACGAACGCGCAAACCGTTATTTTTCTATGTGTCATTATTTTTCACCTGATAAGTAATATCATCTATTGTGGCGAAGGGTATTTAAATATAGTGGTAATTGATGAAAGCATATGTAGTTCTCAGTTATCACATATAATACCTGCAGTCGGGCCTTCTCCAAAGCACGTTGAAGCGGCAGTCTTTCCATGTTTCCCCGCTATCAGTGGGCATTTTGACTTCCACTGTGCCCTGGTATGCGATCTCAGGCTGCGAATTTTCAATCGCAGTCACATTGAAATTGTCTGAATCATAGCTGTTGCTCTTTATCTCAGCCCAATCCACCGGCTTTACAAAATAGTTTCCAAAATCGTTGTCGTAATATTTTACCATGTTGATGGTTACAGTCGGGCAGTTAACCTGTGCATTTGTTATTATATTCCAGCATCTCAGCAGTGTCATTATGCTTTCCCCAGGCTCTATTATAGGGTTGTTGGTGGGATAGAAGCTGCAGCGGAAATTATCATCGCTTTTGTTCGAGCAGTTTATTGTCAGCGTTATTGTGTTGTCTCCAGGATCGCTTTCCCTTATATTCCCAAAAGGATCAATCGTCACTGTTATTGTGTCGAATTCCTTGTCATCGTCGCAGATGGTTATCTCCTTGTAAGGGATCAGCAATATATAGGGACGATCCCCTCCTCTCAATGGAGGAACCAAAGGCTGGTTTACATATACGACTGGCACACTGGTCTTAATTTCCGGAGGCGTTCCGATATACTGCCATGTCAAGAGGTTCACCTTCTGGTTGCGATTGAATGTGGTGATAGTCTGGCTTGTATCATAGTCTATTACAATGCCATTTGAATTGTTGATCCTTATGATCGGGATGAGGTTGATGAAATGGGGCGGGATTATAACTATTGGAACATTGACAGTTTGCGTTATGGGCACTCCTCCGGGCATCTGGTACATCTGGTGCTGGATCTCCTGTTTCTGCCCTGCATCATTGTATAATTCCGCAATGAAATAGCATTGGTATGTGACTGAAACCGGAATGCTGCTTTGCCCTTCATTGAGCGTCACCGACGTGTTTAGCGTTTGCTGGTTGGATGAAAGCTTGCCCATATCATGTCCATTTATGCTTATGGTTCCGCCGCTGCAGTACATATATCCTTTGCCCATATTATTGACAGACGGCGTCATGCACTGATTATTGTCTGCCCCTGAGCGATAGCCTAAATTGACAGTTACGGCATCCGCAGAGTTCATCATATGGTTGCATGGATTTGTATTTGGATCATACTTGCTATTAAGATAATGCGTTGGCGGTGGGTTTACCCTGTTGCTTGTCCTGCAGTTGTCATATACTCCGCTTATGTAGCTATATTCAGCGCTGTTGAATAAAACAGTCGCCCCTACTGGGGACGGCTGCGGATTGCTGGTTACCACATCATCCTTTTTTGAGAATGACACTACATTCCCTATGCTGGCATTCGTTGTTATTCTAATGCTCAGGTTAGCTGTCCCTGGCACAAACTCTGTAGGCTCTTGGCCGTTCTGCGTCAGGGTGGCATTGATAGCGAGCATATGCGCTATGGCAGCAGAATAGCGTATATATGTCGGATTTCCGGCCGAGCATACTGGTATTGCGTTTCCGCCGTCATATACCTCATTGCTTGTGTAGTTTCCTTCCCACTGCAGAGCCAGGGAAATCCCGGCAAGCAGGAACACCGCAAACGCAAGTTTCATTAATTTCATTCATTACCGCCTCTATCCTATTTCTTGATTGTCCATGGCTTTATTTCATATATGACTCCTGCTTTCAGCGATCCAACCCCAGGCACACCGGATACTTTTTCGGTTCCGATCTTGGTAGGCTGGAAATTTGCCGATAGCTCTGTTCTCCATCTGCCGTACCGAAACGTGCTGTAAACACTGTACACTGAAACAGGCATGTTCGTTGGCACGAATTCATTTGGCAGCAGCGTGTACTGGTACCCTGTGCCGAATGTGAATGTCATCATCTTGCTTATCTTGAATTCTGGCCCGAGTTTGGCGCCGAATTCATAGGTGCCGCCGGCATACTGTTTCTTTATGTTTTCAAGGGTTATATTCTCCTTTGGGACAAGGTAATCCACAGACACGACTCCGTTTATGCTGACTCCCCTTCCCAAATGCTCCTTCGCTGCAAGGGCCACGGCCGGACCAATGTATGAGCCGGCCTGTGTCTCCCTATACATGGCTTCTGGAGTCATGCTGACAACCGAGCTTCCGTATTTCCAGGTTCCAGTGGCCCCATAGCCCACTTCGATCACTTTCTGCAGGTCCTGGGGCTGCATATGCTCCAGATTTGTCCTGAGATATTGCTCAACCGAATATTCCCCCGGCGGGAAAAGTTTGGATCCCGCGCTGACGAAGGTCCATCCCTTTCCGATGTTTGTGCTGAGGTAAATGTTGAGTATCGTTCCCTTCCATTTCTCAAATTCGCCCAGCTTTATTTTCGACAGCGGCTTTCCTGCCTCTATCCTCCAGTCCAGTGTCTGGCCTTTGTATTTCCACTGTGAGTGGGCTCCTACAGTAAACCTTATCCTGTCGCTCGGATATCCAAATTTTTCGAAAACAATCTCCCTAGTGTCTATAGTGCCTATGATGACGTCGCCAGACGTCCCATACCTATGCACAACTATATGGTTGTTCGCGTCAACAGTGACTCTGACTGTCGCATTGTCTGCAGGCGTGTTTGTGCCGAACAGCAGAGAGTTTAACCAGTTCTGCTGGGCCGGAGTCAGGTTTACGTTGGGCTGTGCCATCTTCTCGTTAATATCCTTGGCAGTAAGCTCAAGCCCGGTTGCATTGTTTGTCAGGAATGCCTTTGGCGTTCCGTCTGCATTTTGCGTGTAATTGGCGCCTATCAGGTCGCTGACCCAGTTTCCTGTGCCGTCTGTGTAATGCTGGTCTATATTGATGTTGGTGCCTCCGTAAATAATCGGCGTGACATCTATAGTTATTGTGTATACATTTCTTCTTTCTACAGTAGGTATCTCCGGCCTCTCCCATCTCTGCAGGGCATAGTTTGTTCCAAGGCTGTATATGGATATGGTCCTGCCTGATATGAAGGGCTGTATTTCCTTGTTTCCGATCGCCCAGTACATGTAGCTCCAGAATGAGGTTGGCTGTATGCCTGCCTCATGGTAGCCGTCCGGGACAAGGTTATTATCAATTATCTGCAAGTCAGCTGGGCCTTCCCACCCGACGCTCGTCAGCTTTCCCTTGGGTATCTTGGCGCTTGCTATCAGCAAGACCGCTGTGTTGGACTTTGACACAAGCGCTATGCTCTGGTCATTGATGTCGTTGTGCCTTACGATTATCTGGTCATTTTCATAAACTCTGAACGCGCCCTCCTCGTTGCCGAGCAGCGCATCAAGGGTGTTTGTCGGCTCTATCTTTATGTTTGCAGCGGCCCCTTCTGCGCCGCCTCCCATCTTCGGGTGGCTAACTGTGATGTCAAAGGACCTGGCGTCATGCACGCCGTCGTTAAACACAACCGTATAACTGCCGTCGCCGAGCGCCTTGGAATGTTTGCTCTTTGTCATATTTTCTACGAATTTGTTTACCATGGCCCTGTTCACAGGTATGCCTTCTATCCTCGCTTCCCTATAGCCTTCTATGAACCTTTCGGTTTTGTTGTCGTAATTCTTCACTATCTTCTCGGTCCCGTCCTTGTAGATCACGGTCGTGATGACTTTTTCGTTATCCTTTGGCGTGTGGCTTAGGTCGGGGAACGGCGATTCCAGCCCGAGGTTGCACACATAGAGCATCTTCATCCTCAGCTTCAGCACATCAATGTCAGCATCGGCCGGGCTGGGCTTAGTAACAAATCTGTAAAATTCAGTTGAGAATCTTATTGTGCTGTTTATGTTGTCAAGCACATCCTTACCGTAAATCCTCTCTATCTCTTTGTCAAGTTCAGTATCATCGTATTTTGTTATCCTCATTATCTGTCCTTTATCATTCTTTACTGATTCAATGATATCTACCTTTTTTATGTAATATGCATAGGCATCCTGGAAGCCAAGTATCCTGCGCATAGTCACATCTCCGCTTCCAGGCTGCTTGCCACTGTTTTTGCATCCAGGTCTGTTTTTATGGATGTGCTTATGGGTTCGCCTTCTGTCATCCCAAGAAGCTTGGAAATCTGATCCACGTTGTCCATTAAATAAAACATGGCAGGTATGAACGCCTGGTCTTTCGGGCCGGCAATTTCTTCCGACACAGGGAATCCATTGAGCCCTGCCAGCATCGGCTTGCCAAACATGGCCATTTTCAGCAGGAACCTCTCATCTGGGGTCACGCTGTTGCTGTTTATGTTTTTTACCTTTGTTTCGCCGGGTCTTGCCGTTTCCTTGGCCATGTCTTCCATCATATTGTCAATCTTATGCTTCATAAACTCGATTACCCTTATGCAGCCGTCCCTGCCCTCTTTGTGCCTTGCTATGTAGTATTGCTCGGTGGGTTTCATGTTTTTTATTATGTTCTCCCAGTCGTCAAGCCTGCTCTTGGTGTCGCTCAGCTTGTCCATTGTTATGTCCGTATATCTCTTGTCTTCAGCCGGGAAGTACTTTCTGAAGAAAAGGTTCAGGTAAGCGGTTGCCTTCTGCGTCGGGTCTTCCTGGAAAATCATGCTTTTTGACTTTATGTCCCCGGATACGGAGACTGAAGGCGAAATTCTCTTGACATCGTTTTGGAGCTCGGTTATATTGGCATTGAATGCACCCTTTCCGTAAATTTTCACTCCTCTCTTATCTGTTATGCTTATCCCGTCCAGCGTCAATTTTCCAGTCTTGTTTTCTACATCACGGACGGCCAGCCAAGCCAGTATGTCATCCCTGAATTCCTCTATGAATTGGTTCTCAGGATTTTTCAGAATGCCGGAGAGGCCAACCGTTTTAAGCACTTTTTCCACTATGTTGTAATTGAATCCTATGATATCCGCCGCGTTGTTCATCGCTTCCCCTATCGCCTTGATGTCCTCTGTCTCGTTGCCAAACGAATTGCTTTTTATCTTGTCCACGGTTATGTCAAGCTTGGCTCGTCTTATCTTGTCATTGAGCACGTCCAAATTGCCTCCGTTGCTGATAAAAAAATCCATTTCGGCTTCTGTTATTCTGTGATCTATTATAAGCGACAGCAGCACGTCGTCTTTGCAGTCAAGCTTTTTTTCGTACGTCTTTTCGAAATCCGCCCTGTATTGCTCAAGGCAGGACGGGAGCGTTGTGACGGTCTCCTTGCCTGTTTTATCGTCTTTTTCTTTTATCACTACTGGCTCTTTCCATTTATCCTTCAGTTTGCGCTTTATATATTCCCCATAGGCTTCGCCCTTCTTTGCATTCGCAGGATCTGCAAGGTCAATCATGAATGTGCTGGCTTCCTCCAATCCCATATTTGCTGTTATCCTGCTGATGACGCCGTTCCTTTCGTATACATTGTCGATAAGCCGCCAATATTCCAATTTTTCAGAACTCGGGACTTTTCTTAATGTCATCTCTTTGAGGTATTGCATGAGCAATACATTGTAGTTCTTAAGGACGTTGCCGACTTTGCTGAGCTCCTCAAGCTCAACCCTGCCTGCAGGATTGGCTGCCTCTATTGCCTGCTGGAGCAGAACAGCTGCGGTAACGTTCTCCCCCATCAGCTTGTCGCGTATGCCATCCCTTATGTATCCATCCATCCCTTTGCGCGATGCGACGAATTCGTAAAGCAGGGGCATCCTGTCCCTGTATTCTTCTTTATAGCGTCTGTATACCTTTTCTATTGTCAGTTTCCTATCAGGGGCATAGCGCCTGATCTGCTCAAGGTTGCGTTCCTCGGTTCTTTTCTCGGCATTCGCTTTCTCCAATTCTTGCCTCAGCGCAACTTCGTCGGGGGCCGCGGCCGCTTTCTCCGCTTTTTGCTTCGGTGCAACCTTTTTCTTACTCTTTTTTGAAACTGCAACATTTGCAGAATCTTTTATAGCAGTTATTCTATTATTTATGTCCTTTACCTTATCGTCTGCAGTCTTCTTTCTTTCAAGTGCACTTGCCTCTTTTAGGTCAAACACATCCGCGATGCGGAGCTGATAATATATTTCGTCGATTGCGGATATTGAAAAAACAAACATGCCCTCATTGGACCTGCCTTTTTCATCCTTTCCTTCCCCGTTTATTTCCGTGAGCTTCCCGTCTTTTGTTATAGCGCCCTTTATGAATGAGTTTACTTCTGTTATGAACTTCGCTTGGTTATTCAGCGGGCTGTATGAAAGCACGCGGCCCAGGTTTTCGGCGTATCCGTCGTTTCCGCAATAATCCTTCAGCTGGCCCTTCTTTACATCCATTCCATTGTCTTTGAATGCATTGAAAATCGCTACTGCGCCTATCATGGTCGCAACTATCTCGTAGTTCCTTGCTCCCCTTTCTTCCACTGTCCCGCCGTTTTTCTCATTCTCCTGAAGCTCTTTGATGAAGTCCTTGCCAGTCGCTCCGGTGAGCTCTGCATAATTAAACTTGGAAACTTGCAGGAAAGACTGAAGCGCCGCCATGTTTTCAGGCTCTGCCGTGCCTGTTTTCTTGTCCTTTTGAATGTTCTGTTCAGTCTGGAAAATGCTTTGCGTCTGCTCAAATATGCTTTTCCCAGCCATGATGGCTGGCATAGCCTCCTTTTCTTTAAGTACTGCCGGCGCCGTGGTAACAGGAGCAGCCACCTTTGCCGCAACTGTCTCTTTCTTGATTTCGGCAGGCTTCTGCGCCGCCGCCTTGGGCACTGCCGGCACCGTAGTAGCTGGAGCCGTTGCCTTTGCCGCAGCCTTGCTTTCCAGCGCCTTGGCCGTTGCTTCAAACCTCTTGCTTATTGCCCTCAGCTCTTCCGCTTCCTTCATTTTGCCTGCGTTTTGTGCCTGCATTGCTAGCTCCGCATATGTCATGGCCTGCATCATGCCGTTACCTATGTTTTTTTCGTTGCCGATGCTTACAATGAAGGTATTCGTGTCATATATACTGTATTTCTTGCCGAAAGCCCTCAGATAATCTTCATATTTGTCCTTAGTGATTTTAGGATACTGGCTGCTGAATCTGTCATAAAGCTTTTCAGCGCCCTTCTTGATCCTGGCTTCCTCATCCTGAGCTTTTTCAGCCTTCTTTGCAGGCGCTGGCACCTCTGCCTTTCCTGCAGGGGCCGCCTTTTCGGGAAAAGCCGCTGAAAAATCAACTTCTGCCGCTGCCTTCCTTTCCTCAATTTTCTCCTCCTTTGGCTTTGCGACCATCTTTCCCTTGCCGGTATCTACAGTTGCCTTGGGAGCTTCAGGAACTTCAATTGCCTTTCCTGCTTCCGAGCCCTTTACTGCGAAGATTCCGCTTTTGCTTATGGCCTCCTTTGCCCTTTGGAGCCCTTCCTTTCTCCTTTCATCCCGCGTGAGATTGTCCTGCCTGTTGTTCTCGGCAGCAGTTAAATCCGCAAGGCCGTACTTCAAGTTTAAAAAGGTTTCGTCTACGTCCGTTCCCTTGTATTTTTTGACCGCTTCGCTGAGCCTTTTCAAAAATAGGCTCTTGTCCTGGGAATAGTTGCCCGTTGGGTTAATATGGTAAGCCTTTATGAATTCAAGATAGTATTTTTCCTTTGCAACCGCGCCTTTTTCATCTGGCTCTTTATTCTCCAATTTGGGGAACATGGGCTCTGTAGGATGAATCCAGCCTCCTTTTTTCCTTGAAAATTCGTCAAAAAGCTTGTCAGCAAGCTTTTTCTGCTCATTTTCCTCCTTTATCGCCATCTTTTCAGTTGCCATGTTTTCACCCACGTGTTTGTATCGGTCCGGCATGCCCATAGGGCTAGCTATACCAAGCTGGGTTGCAATCAATGTGTTTATGACCGCGCTTCGTATTCTACTCTTGGGACTTGCCATATTTAAATATATGCAGAGGAAGGATTTTTAAAGTGTATAGCGGTGTTTGTTTGTATATTATAAAGCATTGCCATCTGACCTGCATTTTCATGGTTTTTATGGAAAACAGCTAAATCTTTAAAAACTCCGTATCCATATCTTGCTTATGCACGAATCCCATACCCACGAATTCCTCCCCTGGACAGAGAAATACAGGCCAAAGAAGATAGATGAGATAATAGGCCAGTCCAATATAAAGAATATCATAGAGTCCCTGGTAAAGAAAAGGATGCTTCCGCACATGATGTTCGCAGGCCCCCCTGGGGTTGGAAAGACGACGATGGCCATGGCCCTGGCCCACGAGCTTTATGGCGAGGACATTAAGGGCAATTTCCTTGAGCTTAACGCAAGCGACGAAAGGGGCATAGACATAGTCAGGGGGAAGATAAAGGATTTCGCAAGGTCCATAGGATCCGGAGGATCTGAAAAGATAGGGTTCAAGATAATCTTCCTTGACGAGGCTGATGCCCTGACAAGCGATGCCCAGCAGGCCCTGAGAAGGACAATGGAAATCTATTCAGATGTCACCAGGTTCATACTTAGCTGCAACTACTCAAGCACGATAATAGAGCCAATACAGAGCAGGACAGCTGTCTTCAGGTTCCTGGCATTGAGCAGGGAGGACATAGAGGTAATGGTCAAAAGGGTGGAAAAGGAGGAAGGTATAACCATCGACCATGATGCAAAGGAAGCCATCTTCTACATCTCTGAAGGGGACATGAGAAGGGCAATGAACATCATGCAGGGAGCGTCCTTCCATTCGAAGAAGATAACCTCAGAATTGGTATACGGCCTTGGAAGCGCGGCGCATCCTGAAATAATAAGGGAGATAATGAAATTGGCCTTTGACGGAAAGTTCATGGAGGCGAAAAAGAAGTCAGAGAGCATAATGATCAAGTACGGATTGAGCGGGGAGGACATGGTTGTCCAGTTCTACAAGGAATTGCCATCATTGGATATAGATGAGCTGAAGAAAGTATATTTAATAGACAAGATAGGGGAGTACAACTTCAGGATTGTTGAGGGGGCCAACGAGAAGATACAGATAGACGCTTTATTGGCACAGTTCATGCTTGCAAAAAACGGCAAGCAATAAAAACATTTTGATGCCTTTATGTTTTAGGAATTTAAGGTGAACATTATGGATGAGGAAGGAAATGCAGGAAATGAAAGGAAAGAGTTTGCCCCAAGGGGATACGCGAAGCCGGTCCAGGTGGGAGACGAGCTTGAGGTTACCGTGGAAGGAAAGGGAAAGACAGGAGACGGAGTGGCCAAGGTGAACGGCTATGTCATATTCATCAAGGGAGAGACAGAGGTTGGGCAGAAGTACATGATAAGGGTTGTGAGGATCGGAAGGAACTTCGCGACAGGGGAGCTTGCCACAGCGGGATCCGCGCCAGCGGCTGAAGAGCCTGCGCCAGAAGCAGCTCCGGAAGAGGCAGCGGCTGAAGAAACTGAATCAGAAGAGACGGAATCCGAGGAGAAAAAGCCCGAAGAATGATCTCCGTTCAAACCAAAATCAATTCTTAATTTTTTCTTCTTTTCAATAAACTGGGCAGGTAAGCCTTCGCCTTTTTATCTTTTGCCAAGATTGTGCAGCATCCTTTATTATTGAGAATTCCGATGTATTCCCCGTCAGGGACATCAACCGATATTTCATTTTCTGAAAAAAGGGCATTTGCAGAATCATCATCCAGTTTCATGGTGTTATTTTTAGCAGATGACCCGAAAAGGGTTGAGAAATAATGGGTCGTTGCCCCGTCGTATGCCGGAAATCCCCTGACTCCCTTTATCTTGGAGCCCATGACCTGCTTTGAGAATACCCTTACCATGCCTTTCTTGTCCTCAAATACGTAATCATCAAGCTCAAGGCCATACCTCTCATTGATGTATTTTTTGAAAGAACCAGCATCCATAACCCCAAATTATGCAGAAACAATTAAAATAGCTTGTTTCCATTTCCATCATGGACCTTATGGGAAAGGAGCTTTTTGAGAAAATCAGGGAAGAGAAGAAAAGCGGGAAATTCCTCGTTGCCCAGATCGCCCCGGCCATGAGGGTATCCATAGGCGAGGAGTTTGGCCTGCCTGCAGGAACCGAGACAACAGGAAAGCTGATTTCACTTTTGAAAAGCTTGGGATTCGATGAGGTCATTGACACCTCATTTGGCGCAGACGCGATAATCTATATCGAGGCAAAGGAGTTCGCGAAGATGCTGGAATCAGGAAAAGGGAACTTCCCTTTCTTCAACTCCTGCTGCGTTGGCTGGAGGGAATATGCCGGAAAGAGGCATCCTGAAATCATGCCCCAGATTTCCAACATTGTCACTCCAATGATGATGGCAGGGTCAATCGCAAAATTATTTTTTTCAAAGGAATGGAAAGTGAATCCTGAAAACATGACTGTGGTTGGGATAATGCCTTGCACATTGAAAAAGCACGAGACAGTTTTCAAAATGCCCAACGGATTGAGATATGTAGACTACGTTGTCACAACAAGGGAGCTTGGGGACTGGGCGAGGCAGGAAAAATTAGACCTTAATGAAATGGAAGAAGGCAAGATGACTGAGATAAGCGTTCCTTCAAAGGACGGAGTTATTTTCGGAACAACTGGAGGAATAACAGAGGCGTTGATCACCTCTATTGCGGATTATTTAGGAGAAAAAAAGGAGGTTTTGGAATTAAGGAAAAACGAAAACCTGAGAGAATATAAATTCAAGATAGGAAAATATGAGCTTGATGTTGCTGTTGTCTATGGCTATCCTGCATTGGAAAAGCTTCTGGAAAAGATAAAACAAGGCTCAAAATACCATTTTGTCGAGGTAATGCAGTGCATGTATGGATGCGTCGGAGGGCCAGGCCAGCCGATCCCAAAGGAGAAGGACGCGATGCTGAAAAGGTCAGAGGCATTGAGGAAAATAGCGGATGAAAGCAAGGAGAAAACCCCTATGAATCTCAAGGCAATAAGGATGCTTGACCCCTCATTCTTCGAGCATCTGGCATTGAAGGGGACAAGCAGGTGCTTCGCATATTTTTCAGGGAAGAACGAGTGAATTCAGATCCTTTTCATGGCAAAAATAATCGAATCAATCGTACCTTTTCAGGTTCTCCTCCATCTTCTTTTTCTTTTCCGGATCTTTCTCCTTTCCAATGCTTTCCTTGAACCTTGCCATGTCTTTTTCAGCGACTTTCAGGCTGTTTTCTATAGAGTAATAACATAATGCATAGCCGATTATCGTGCATATTATGACAATCACTGCATTTATCAGGATGTCCGGTATCGGGGACGCAAAAATCACGAACACTGCGCTGATCACAAACTGTGTCAGCGCGAAATAGATAGATATCTCCCTGTTCTTTGCCTTTATTTCCTCCCTTGCCGCCCTCCCGGGATATTTATGGCCGGTCATCATAGTCGCCGCCACCCAGGTAGCCAGGAACGGGATGATCCCGCTAGGCCCTCCTCCCAGCGCCGGAGCCCCCCGCAAAGCATCAAAAATAGAAAACAGCATGATACCAAAAATGCAAAACAGGATGTAATATGTCAAAATAGTCAGGAAATATTTGGTTGCGCTTGCCATAATCCATCAGTATCTTGAATTATTATTTAAACGTTTCTTTTTATTATGCCTTTCATAGCAACAAACGCCAGGATTCCGCCGGAAATTGCAGTAA
Source organism: Microcaldota archaeon (assembly GCA_026396375.1). Lineage (GTDB taxonomy): Archaea > Micrarchaeota > Micrarchaeia > Anstonellales > J096 > JAPLWW01. Next base: position 25,641 of record JAPLWW010000060.1, read on the forward strand.
CTAGCTGTAAGTATGTGAATGAGGATATCAGCGCGCTCGGCACTCCTGCGAAAGTTGCCAAAGCCAAAACCGAAACAGAAAGTATCGCTGTTTTCACAGCCGCGGCTGTCGCAAGCGACCTTGCATAATCTTTCATGCTTTTCATTACGAAAATCAATGACATGTTTCCAAGCCAGATGAACGGAAGCATGAGCAGAACCGCATGGGCTGCGCCAAACAGAACTCCTGCAAGCATTGCAGCAACAGATGGGATTACAGCAGGAACATAGCTCCAGCTTCCCTTTATCCTCAATGCAGAATAGATAAGCATGGCATTTACCAAGGTTCCGGCAATCAGCTGCTGGGAAAATAATAATGGGACAAGGAAAATCGCGAAGCATAAAGCAAAAACCTTAATTGTCTCATGCTTTTCAGCAAAAATATCTTTTTCAATGCCAACGAACGCCATGGTTTGATTGGAGGTGTTTTGTTTAAATATCTAATTATATAGTAGTCAATGAAGGGCCTGTAGCTCAGCCTGGATAGAGCGCCCGGCTTCGGACCGGGCGGCCGTGGGTTCGAATCCCTCCAGGCCCGTCTAAAATACCCTTTCAAGGCTAAGCCTATCAAAATGATATATTTATATATCCATTTGATATATATCATATTGTGATAAAATGGCAGACATATTAATACATTTGGACGGTTCCGTGGAGGATACGCTGAAGAGGCTCGTAGAGGCGGGTTTCTTCAAGACAAAGGCAGAGGCAGTCCGCGCAGGCATACTTGAGCTTGGGAAGGAATACCATGTCGTGAAGTCCCGCGAGGAAATCATGGATGAGCTTGCAGCCATAAAATTGCAGAAAATGGATGAGGAGATAAAATCAGGAAAGAAAAAGGTCCTGACATTGGCGGATGTGCGCAGGAAATATCCAGAGGCCTTTGAATGAGTCCGTATGCCATTAATTTTCATGCATACTGGGACAGCTATTTCTCAAGGCTTGACAACAGCATGAAAAAAAGGGTAATGAAGAAAATCCTCCAATTGCAGCAGGACATCCAGGCCAGGCATCTGAAGAAAGGGCTTGACTTCTATGTGTCCGAGATGGGTCAGTACCGGCTCATTTACAAGATAAACGAATCTGCAAAAACAAAGACGCTCTATTTTGTGGGAACGCACAAGGAATATGAAAAGTGGCTGGGCCTCTAATTCAGATCAACAGGCAAAATATCTTGCGTAATCTGACCGGTTTATAACTTTTTTGCCAATAATGCCTTGTTATGGATAATATGAGGCTAGAGGATCTCATCGAGGCGGGCAAGCTCACGGCAAGGATAAAGAAGGATGCTGAGAAGCTGGCCATAGTCGGCGAAAGGATCTTTGACATAGCCGAGACAATAGAGATGACAATAGAGAAGGAAGGGGCGATGCCTGCCTTTCCTGCCAATGTTTCGGTCAACGAGCTGGCCGCCCACTACACTCCTTGCAATGATGATCTCTCAGAAATACCCGAGGATGCTATAGTGAAGCTGGATTTCGGGCTGATAAAGGGGCAGGCGATAACCGACACCTCAATAACAGTTGACCTCAGCGGGAAGCACGACAACATAATGAGCGCATCAAAGGAGGCTTTGGAAAATGCGATAAAAACAATAAAGCCCGGAATCCCCGTTGACGATGTGAGCAAAGTAATTTTCGAGACAATAAAGAAGCACGGATGCAAGCCGATCTCAAACCTTATGGGGCATAAGATAGAATGGATGAACCTCCATGCAGGAGTGGAAGTTCCAAATATTCCAGCCCATGAGATGTACGAATTCCAGGTTGGGGATGTTTTCGCGATCGAGCCTTTTGTAACAACAAAGGAAGGCGCAGGATACATAAAGGAAACCGACCATGTTGAAATTTATAGCTTGTTCCTGCCAGGAAACATAAGATTAAGGCAATCCAGGAAGATGCTGGAATACATAATAGAGCATTACAAGACAATGCCGTTCTGCGAAAGGTGGCTGTTCAAGGAATTCAAGTCAAAGCTCATGCTCAACTCGGGATTGAAGGAGATGCTCAAGGCAAGGGTGCTTATGGCATACCCTGTTTTGGCAGAGGCGAAAGGAGAGCCGATCGCGCAGTTCGAGGAAACGATCGTTGTAACAGAGGACGGATGCATCCCGATAACCAAAGGTTAATAAACTCTTTTTTCTATTATTTAACACGATTGAAATGGAAGCCTATTCTGGGGATGGCAGGAAAATATTGCGCAGCGGATCCTCTCCGGCAAAAAAGCTTTCAAGATCGGAAAGGGCAAGGAAGTTCCAGGAATTCTTCGACCAGGGAAGCCAGAGGATAGGCAAAAAGGATTTCAGGGGGGCAATACTGCTAATGAGCAGGGCGATGAGGCTCAAGCCAAAGAATCCCGATCCGTATCTGATGAGGGGGATTGCAAGGAAGGCCCTTGCAGATGAGAAAGGGTTTGCAAAAGACCTGGAAAGGCACATCAGGCTTTCCAGCTGCGC
>JAPLWW010000097.1 GCA_026396375.1 Microcaldota archaeon
AGTTATGGCAAATTGGTTGATTTCCTGAAAGGCGCAGGCGCAAGGGAATAATAGCGGCATCATATCGAGAAAACAAGTTACGGGATTATGACCGAGCCAAGCAGCGCGGTCTTTTCATCGTAAAACCTTTTTCAAACGACGCTTCCAATAGAACTTTTCATTTTTTCTTTTGGAGCAATGCCTTCCATGCTTCCGCCATCAGCATCGGCAATGAGGAAACAATAATGCACATCATCAATGAGGAAGCGTTGATAGAAGAGATTTCCAGCACTTTGTTTGCGATTCCGCTGCACGCAACCATGATCCATGCGCAAGCAGACGCAAGGAAAATGACTATAAACCAGCGGTTTTTGGCAATGCGGAATGACATTATCTCCTTTCCTGAAAGGTATTCTGCCATAAGGAAAAGCTCGCCGAACAGCATGGTTGAGAATGCAACAGCCCTGGCATATTCTTCCCCTTCGATCATCCAGTATGAATATGAATATAGGCATATGGCAAAAAGGAAAATGCCGAGCAAGACCGACTTTCTGATGTCCTTTGCCTGGATTATGTTTTCAGACCTTGCCCTGGGAGGGTCTTTCATAACATCCTTTTCGGTTTTTCCCCCTATGAACGCAAGGGAGATGGCAGGATGGAGCACAAGCTCAAGAAGCACAATGTGTATCGGCATCAGCAGCAGCGGCATGCCAATCATGGGTATGATGAGCGCAGAAAGGATTATCGGCATATGGAACGCGATAAGGTAGGAAAAGGCATTCCTTATCTTGCTGTATATCTCCCTGCCCTGCCTTATGGCCTCAACTATTGTGACAAAATTGTCGTCAAGCAGAACTATGCCTGCGGCTTCCCTTGAGACCTCGGTTCCCTTAAGGCCCATCGCTATCCCTATGTTGGCTCTTTTCAGGGCAGGCGCGTCGTTTATCCCGTCCCCTGTCACTGCGACAACCCTGCCTTCAGACTGCAGAAGCTCCACCAGATCCAGCTTTTGCCTTGGCACAACCCTGGAAAAGACATTAGCATGCGCTGCCATTGCCTTATTGAAATTCTTTCCCTCGACAATGACAGGATGCTCCATCCCTATCTGCTTGGCCACGGCCTCGGCGGTTGCGCTATGGTCCCCTGTCATCATTATCACCCTTATCCCGGCCTTCGCGCATTCCAATACAGCCTCCTTTACCCCTTTCCTGATCGGATCCGAAAAGCCCAGCAGGCCAACAAATTCCATGCCTTTTTCGTCTTTTTTCCTGTCTCCGCTTATTTGGCGGATATTGCTTGAGGCAACGGCAAGCACCCTTATGCCGCGCATTGCCATCTTCATGTTGGCCTTTTCTATCCCTTCCTTGTCCGCTCCTTTGCATATTTCCAATATTCCCTCAACAGAGCCCTTTGCGCATATCCTATATCCGTTTCCTTTTTTCCACGCATGGGTCATGTATTTTTTTGCCTCGTCAAAAGGATATTCCTTCTTTAGCGCCCATTCATGGTGCATTTCCCTGTATTCTGGGAATGCGGCCCTGATTGCCCTTTCCATCTCGTCTTCAGGGTCTATTTCTGATGCAAGGGTAGCATCCTGCATTATACTGCTTGAGCCGGTTATCCTTCCAATTGGGATTTCCTTGCCTCCAGACCAGGCGCAGCACAATGCCATCTTTCCTTCTGTCAGGGTTCCTGTCTTGTCAGTGCAAAGCGTGTCTATGCTGCCAAGGGTCTCCACTGCAGTCATCCTCTTCACAAGGGCATTATGAGATACAAGAGAAAGCGCCCCTATGCTGAGGAAAAGCGCGAACACGACAGGGAATTCCTCAGGTATTGCAGCTATTGCCAGGCTTATTGAGTCTATGAGTGCATGCTCCCAGCTTGCCCCTGCAACAGCAATGTTGATGGCAAAAAGCGCCATGGAAATCAATATCGCAAAAATTCCCAGTATGCCTATTATCCTTCCCATGTCCTTCTGTATCGGAGTCTGGGTTTCCACTATTCCTGAAAGCATGCCACCTATCTTTCCGTATTCCGTTTCCTTTCCAGTTCTTTCGCATAGGCAAATGGCCTTTCCTGAAAGCGCGGCGGTGCCTGCAAAGCAGTATCCCTGGTTTCCGAACACCTCTCTGCTGAAATTATCCTCATATGTTTTGGCCACTGGCATGGACTCCCCAGTCAGCGATGATTCGTTGACCTTGAAATTTGAGCATGAGATTATTGGGCCGTCTGCAGGAATGATGTCGCCCTGCCTCACTGCGATTATGTCCCCTGGCACAAGCTCGCTTGAAGGGATTTCCCTCCATATTCCATCCCTCAAGACCCTTGTTTTGGATACTGCCCTTTGCCTGAGCTTGTCAAGCGCGCTTCCGCTCCTGTAGTCAAGCCAGATGTCAATAAGCGCTATTGGTATGATGGCGATTGCCATGACATAGGATTCTAGGGTTTCCCCAAGCAGGAAATATGCCAAGGCTGCGCCAGCCAGGAGCCATATCATGGGCTCCTTCAGAAATGACAATAATGAGCCTGCCGTGGAAAAATTGCTTTGCGCAGCTATCTCATTCTTTCCATATTTGGCTAGTCTTTTTGATGCCTCATTTTCCGAAAGGCCAAAATCCTGGCTGGTTCCCAGATGCTCCAATGCCAACCCAACGCTGTTTTTGCCTTTCATTTCAATCTATCTTTTTGGCCATTGCCTTGGCAAACTCTTTTTCTATCTTGGTCATCTCCCCAGGGACTATGAAGCAAAAAAGCGGCTTCCCGAGGCTTTCCTTTTCCAGCCTGTCGATATTGCCGAATGTTATCCTTTCATCATCGAATCCTGCCCTGCTTATCACAAAAAGCTCGCTTATTATCTCTTTTCCAATGGCCTTTTCCATTTCCCTGATCTGGCTGATCCCTGTTTTGGCGTCCATCGGCCCCAGATCCTCCGCAACGTCCAAAAGCACCAGGGTATGGAGCCCAATGCCCCTGTTCTTTTCTATCAACTCCAAAGGGCTTGTGGGCCTGTATTTTTCCCTCCAATATGATAAAGTGACGGTTCTTCCGAACTTGTAGGGGCTCAGGCCTGTCCTTCCCACAGCGTCGAATATCGAGGAATTGCTTATAACTTCCGTTTTTATGCCCTTTTGCTTTGCCTCTATGATCATTGAAACATGGGTTGTTGCAAAGAAAGGGTCCCCTATGACAAGAAGCGCAACATCCCCCTTTCCAGCCTCCCTGACAAGCCCGCCTTCCTCTATGAACTTCCTTTCGGCCAGCTTCACCTCCTTTCCTATGGCTTTCTCGACTAAATCCTTGAGGTTCCTGGAGACCGGGCTGGTGTATGAATCCAGGTAGATTTCCCTGCTTTTGGCAATTATCCCAAGGCCTTTAAGAGTGGGATCCACCGAATACCCGAGGCCTATTATCGAAAGCATAATCCCTATTCAAAGCCCAAGGTTTAAAAAATCGTGTTTGCAACAGGATTTCATGCAAAGGAACCATAAGAAAGGCCAAGCGGCAATAGAATATCTTATGACATACGGGTGGGCAATACTTGTCATTGTAGCAGTTCTAGCCATACTCATAGGAAGCGGGCTGTTTTCGTCAAAGTCGTTCTCGACAAGCTCGGCGGTCTCGCCGCCTCAGTTGGGCATAAACCAATTCTACCTTTCAGGGGATTCGCAAGGGAAGCAGCCGCAGCTCCTGATGAATGTTTCAAACAATTTCGGATACAAGATAAAGCTGAACAAGGTCAATGCAACTTTCAGGGAAACCACGGTTCCATGCGCCATCATTTCCACTGAGGAGCAGGAGATGGACCAAGGGAGCAGCGTGCTTTTGAAATGCGACTTTAAGGATAAGAGCCCAAGGCCTTCAAGCGGGACAACCGCAAAGGTAGACCTTAGGTTTGAGTACATAAACTGCTATTATGCAATCAACGATGGATGCACTGCT
>JAPLWW010000114.1 GCA_026396375.1 Microcaldota archaeon
ATGAACCAGCTGAACCGACCCAAATCCATCAAAAAAGCGGCTGAACACATAAACTTAACCAAACAAAAATTATCAACTGAAAAAAGAGTCATTGGCCCTGAAAAGCAGAGGCAGCTAAACCAGATGCTGATCGAAGCCGCAAAAAATGGAAAATTGGAAAGGATCAGGAGGCTGCTGAAGGCCGGAGCGGATGTGAATGTAAGGTTCGATAAAGGGTATACTCTTCTCATATATGTCGCATGCACAGGGGAGAGAAACACAAGGATATGCGGATTGCTGATCGAAAATGGGGCGGATGTCAATGCCAGGATCGAAGGGAATGTGCTGAAGGACAAGACCGCGCTGATGTTCGCAGCAAACAACGGAGACACGAAAATGTGCAGGCTGCTGATTGAGCACGGCGCCGACGTTAATGCAAAGGATGACAATACCAGGACTGTGCTGATGGAAACGGTTTACGGAGGCCACACGGAAACATGCAAGCTGCTGATTGAAAAGGGCGCCGACATTGGGGCAAAATTTGAGGAAGGGAAACACAAATGATGGACTGCGCTGATGTTGGCCAAGGACATAGGACACAGAGATATAGTGAAATTCCTCGAGCTGATGGAATCTTTCAGCCGAACGGTTGGCAAAGAGAATTTCAAGTCATTCATGACCAATTTCGAAAAGTGCACAGCCCCTTTCTTTTAAAAAAAGAAAGCCGTCTACGGTAAAGAAAACTGATTTGAAGGATATGGAGCTATTTTTAACCTCTCTTGTCCAAGATAATGGCATGGTCCAAAAGCTCAGAAGTTCCCGGATTGGAGGATGCATCCGCAAAGCGATCCGTCTTTTCCACAAGCCGAAAACCGAAAGGGCAATGATGGAGCGGAAGAAACAGAACTATCTTAATGGGGTGCTGCTGTTTGCTGCAGACAGGGGCAACAATGATGACATTGAAAGGCTGCTGAAGGCAGGCGCAGACATAAATGCGAAGGACGATTTCAACAGGACTGTACTCATGTATGCTATAAGGAACATAAGCAACATCAAAACCTGCGCGTTGCTGATTGGAAAGGGGGTAGATGTCAATGCCAAAAACAAAAATGGCGAGACTGCGCTCATGAGTGCCGCAAGCCGAGGCAACATTAGGGCATGCAGGCTGCTGATAGAGAATGGCGCAAAAACGGATGTATTTGATAATAATATGTGGACGGCTCCCATGTACGCCATAAAAAGCGGACACAGTGAAACAGCCTCATTCATAGAGTCAATGGAGTTTCTGCAGAAATCGATGGATAAAGAAAATTTCAAGTCCTTTATGCTCAATTTTGACAAATGCACCCAAAATTAGCTTTTTGGAATTTGCAGAATGACGGATAACTTTAAAAATAAATTGCAATATTATCCATTAAAGTATTATTTGAATAGCAAGTGATGTAAACATGAATTTTGTACCGTCAAAGATTTTTTTCGTAAAGGGAGTGGGCGTGAGCAAGGACAGGTTGGGCTCTTTCGAATTGGCATTGAGGGATGCGGGAATCCAGGGATGCAACCTTGTGAATGTCTCGAGCATCTTTCCCCCAAAATGCAAGATGATATCCAGGGATGAGGGCCTTAAGATGCTGAGAACAGGCCAGATCACGTTTTCAGTCATGGCGCGCACGGAAACGAACGAGCCGAACAGGCTTATTTCCGCGGCAGTCGGCCTTGCGCTCCCTAAGAACGAGGAGCATCACGGATACCTTTCAGAGCATCACGCATACGGCGAAAAGGCGGAAATAGCAGGGGAATATGCGGAAGACCTTGCCGCAACAATGCTGGCAACAACATTGGGCATAGAGTTCAACCCCAACACCGCATGGGAGGAGAGGGAGCAGATCTACAAGGCATCCGGGCACATATTCAAAACAACGCACATATGCCAGTCAGCTGAAGGCAACAAGGACGGATTATGGACCAGCGTGGTGGCGTGCGCTGTCCTGATAATAGAGGATAACGGAGAAAAAACGGCTTAATTTTGCAGTCAAAAAAATAATAAAGCTTAAAAAATACTCCGTAAGATAAAATATCGTGGTAATATGGCAAGAGTACTAATTATAGGGGCTGGAGGAGTGGGAGCGGTTGTTGTGCACAAATGCGCACAGGTTCCTGAGGTTTTCTCAGAGATAATGCTTGCAAGCAGGACATTGGAAAAATGCGAGAGGATAAAAGAGGAAGTGAAGGAAATCGAGAAAAGGGACATCCAAACTGCAAAGGTTGACGCGGACAATGTTCCTGAGCTGGTCTCGCTCATCAAAAGTTTCAAGCCTGACCTGGTCATCAATGTCGCGCTTCCTTACCAGGACCTGCATATCATGGATGCATGCCTTGAGGCAGGCGTGAATTATCTGGACACTGCCAATTACGAACCTCAGGATGTCGCCCATTTCGAATACAGCTGGCAATGGGCATACCAGGAAAGGTTCAGGAAAAAGGGGCTTATGGCGCTTTTGGGATGCGGGTTTGACCCAGGGGTAAGCAATGTCTATTGCGCATATGCGCAGAAGCACTTTTATGACACGATAAAAACAATAGACATACTGGACTGCAATGCAGGAAGCCACGGCAAGTCCTTTGCGACCAATTTCAACCCTGAGATAAACATCAGGGAAGTGACCCAGGTGGTAAGGCACTGGGAAAATGGAAAATGGGTGGAGAACCCCCCTATAATAGAGGAGAACAGCGTGCATTTCACGTTCGACTACCCAATAGCGGGGCCAAAGGAAAGCTATCTTCTTTACCATGAGGAGGAGGAATCCCTTGTAAAGAACATCAAGGGCCTTCAGAAGATAAGGTTCTGGATGACGTTCTCGGAAAATTATCTTACCCATCTCAGGGTTCTTAGGAACGTGGGAATGACCGGGATAGAGCCTGTGAAATATGAAGGCCATGATATTATTCCTTTGAGATTCCTCAAGTCAGTCCTTCCTGAACCTGCCTCATTGGGAAAGGGATACAGCGGAAAGACTGTGATAGGATGCATCTTCGACGGATTGAAAGACGGGAAGCAGAAGAAGATCTACATCTACAATGTATGCGACCATGCCGAATGCTACAAGGAGATAAGGGCCCAGGCCATATCCTACACAACAGGGGTCCCTGCGATGATAGGGGCCATGCTGATGATCAAAGGAATTTGGAAAGGAACTGGCGTCTTCAACATGGAGCAGATGGATCCTGACCCCATGATGGAGCTTCTTACGAAATATGGATTGCCATGGGAAGTGGAAGACTTCAGGGGTTCCCTTCCGCAATGACCAAGACCCCTTATTTTATTATAGATGAGAATGCCATTGAGGATAATCTCAGGATCCTTGACGATGTCCAGAAAAAGGCAGGATGCAGAATTCTTCTGGCATTGAAGGCATATTCGATGTACAGCACTTTTCCCCTGATAAGAAAATACCTGTATGGAGTCTGCGCATCCGGACTCAATGAGGCCAAGCTGGGCAAGGAAGAATTCGGGAAGGAAGTGCACACCTATTCGCCTGGTTTCACCGAAGACGATTTTCCCGGGATAATGAAATGCTCGTCCCACATAGTGTTCAACTCGTTTTCCCAATATGAGAAATTCAAGCCCATGCTGAAGGGCAAGGACATCAAGGTTGGGCTAAGGGTCAATCCTGAAAAATCAGTGGCTGGGAGCAAGTTCGGGGTTTATGACCCTTGCACAAAAGACTCAAGGCTGGGAATAACAGCAGATCATTTTAATGGAAAAAGCCTTGGCGGAATTACGGGTTTGCATTTCCATTGCCTTTGCGAGCAGGGCGTTGAGCCTTTGGAAAAGGTGCTCAAGGAATTCCAGAAAAAATTCGATCCCTATATCAGGAAGATGACATGGGTAAACTTCGGAGGAGGCCATCACATAACAAAGAAGGATTATGACAGGAAAAAGCTGGTAAAGCTTATACTTGATTTCAAGAAAAGATATCCCAATATCAAACAGGTCTACCTTGAGCCAGGGGAGGCAGTTGTGCTCAATTCCGGAAAGATGGTGGTCTCTGTTTTGGACATCCTGCACAATAGGAAGGAAATTGCCATAGTGGACACCTCTATTGAAAGCCATATCCTTGACGCGCTGATCACAAGGAAAGAGCCTTCTCCGTTTGTCCCTGAGATATTGGGCGCAGGAGTTCCTGGAGAGTATAAGCACGATTACCTTTTGGGAGGGGTGAGCTGTGCAGCAGGGGATGTCATTGGAGAATATTCATTCAGGAAGAAGCTGAAGGTTGGGGACAAGATCACTTTCCTTGACATGGCTCACTACACCATGGTCAAGACCAGCACGTTCAACGGAGTCAACCTGCCAGCAATAATGCTGAAAGGCAAAAATGGAAAGACAAGGACAATCAGGAAATTCGGCTACAGTGACTTCAGGGAAAGGCTCTAGGAAATATTTTCATCCTGATTTTTAATTCCTTTTGTCCAAAAGAAAGGCATGGCCCAAAAAAGCAAACTTAAGACATACTCGTCCGCGCAGAAGAGGAAATCACTGCTCGGAAGGGTTAGGGAGCGCATATCCCTGTTTTTCTGGGAATATGAAAGATACCGGCAGAACCATTACGGGACATTCGACAGCGACCTTCTTGAGGCGGCGGACCATGGGTATGTCGGCGCAGCCAGGGCAATGCTGATGAAAGGGGCCAACATAAACGCAAGGGACAAGGATGGCAACACTCCCCTTATCGTTGCAGTCAAGGAGCATAACGTCGCGATGTGCGAGTTCCTGATCGAGAACGGGGCAGATGCGTTTGCGAAAAATAATGATGGGGAAGATGCCTTGACAATCGCTTCAAGGTTCAGCCCCAGAAAAATCGCCTCATTGCTGACCGAAAGATATCTGGAAAGGGTCATTGGGGATGGCTCCAAGCAGTTCTATTCCAATTTCAGGGAGTGCACCTCAGGTGGTGTCTGAATGGCCCAAAGGTTAGGCAAGCTAAAGTCTAAAATTTCAATCACAAGGCTTAATCTGGAAAAAAGGAAATTATCGACAGAAAAAAGAGCAATTAGCCCTGAAAGGCGGAAGGAGCTGAACTTGAGTTTGATTAAGGCAGTCCAAAATGACAGGGCAAATGCCATCGAGCATCTCTTGGATGCAGGGGCTGATATTGAGTCAATAACGACATTTTCAAAAATGACCCTGCTAATATGGACCGCAGCATTAGGAAACAGTGAAACAGTCAAGCTCCTTATAGAAAGGGGAGCAAACATCGACGCAAAGGACAATAAAGGCTGGACTGCGCTCATGTATGCCAAATGGCATGGAAACAAAGAAACAGTCAAATTTCTTAGTTTATGCTATGCGAAAAAGATAATCGGTGATGAAGAAACAGACAGGTTTATATCCAGCTTCAGGGAATGCACGAGCCAATAGAGCCATTAGGAAGCAATTTAAACCCTATTTCTCCCCATTATAATTCATGATAGCAGAGAAACTAAGGGACATTCTCAACAAGAGCATATTTTTCCCGATAGGGAAGAAATTATCTTTCTTAAGCCCTGATTTCATAACCTCCTGGGCCTACCCCCTTTGCATCCTGGCAGGATATTTTATTTTCATCAAGGATTATCCTTTAGCCTTATTGTTCATATTGCTTTCCTCAGTTGTTGACAACCTGGACGGGGCGGTTGCAAAGGCAAACAACAAGAAAACATCGTTCGGCTCATATTTCGACGCTTTCACTGACAGGATACAGGAATTCTTCATACTGCTCGGATTTGCGCTTTCAGGATACGCGGTTGAGGCGTTCTTCGCAATATCCGCAAGCTTCATGGTAAGCTATGCAAAGGCAAGGGCGGAGATGATCAAGCCATTGGGCAACATGGACTGGCCGTCAATAGGCGAAAGGGCGGAAAGGCTGGTAATAGTGATGCTGTTCATGCTGATCGCCATATTCTACCCGCGGTTCTATGACTACAGCGTGATAGGCATAGGGCTTTGGGTTCTCACCGCTGTTGCGACAATAGGGACAATCCAGAGGTTCTTCTTTGCGAAGGGGATACTTTCAAAATGAGATGCACTCCTCAAAATTCAGGATGAATTCTTCCATTTCACCCTTGTTGAAAAAATACCTTAAGGGATAGGTTCTCAGAAAATTTGCTATCATGTATTCTCCTGCCAGTTCGGCATGCGTTATTACGGTCCTGCCGGCGCTGTCCTTCATATTTAGTTTTGCACCACGCTTCAGCAAAATCTTGCAGATTTTGATATGCCTGTGCCCAGCGGCCCACATGAGAGGGGTGGTCCCTTTCTGGGATTGCGCGTTGACATCCGCTCCTTTATCTATAAGCAAATTGCAGATATCGACATGATTATTCATTGCTGCATACATCAGAGGGGTCTCCCCGAGTCCGTCGTCAAAGTTGACATCGAATCCTTTTGCCAGCATTTTTCTTACTTTTTCCAGATTGCCTGAAGATACGGCGGTTATGATGTCAAACGGGTTGAATGCCTTGGCTGTTTTCTCGGAATCAGGCTTGTGGGCGGCAAGCCTCGGCTTTGTCATCCAGGGAATTGATTTCGCTTTCGGTTTCAGTTCCTGCGCCATCTATTCGCCACCTGTGCATTCCCTAAAGGATTCCAAGAAGGAGACCATCTCATTTTGCCCTACGGAAACGCGCATATTCCATAGAAAGGAGAGCGACATCCCGATATCTGGATGTTCGGCCCATTGCGCCGTGCGCCACGGATTCCAGCCTTTGTTGTCCTTTTGGGTTATGTCAGCTCCTTTTTCTATTAACAGCAAGCAGGTGTCAAGATGGCCTGCCCAAGCTGCGCGATGGAGGGGCGTGTTGCCCTCGTTGTCCGTTTCGTTGACCTTTGCGTCAAGAGATAGCAAAATTCCGCATAGGATCGTGTTCCCCATGTCCGAGGCATTCATGAGGGTAGTGGTTCCTGCATTGTCCTTTGCATCAACATCGGCGCCGTTTCCAAGCAGAATTGCGCATACTTCCGGTGTGCCGTGCCTTGCCGCGTAATGCAATGGCGTCTGGCCGTCCTTGTCCCTTGCATTGACATCCGCTCCGCTGTCGAGGCTTTGCTGCAGATTTTCTGTTGCGCCGTCAAGGGCAGATGCGAACAGCAATTCGTTTGCAAGGATTTTGGCATAATCACGCGTATCTGATATTTTTTCCACCAGTATCCTGTTCAGCAGCCTGGGCTTTTGCAAAGGAACGCTTGGTTTTTGCTTTTTGGATTGCATTGGGCTTATGTGGATAAAAGTGTTTAAAAAAGCTATCTTCTTTGCTGCAAAAATACAGATTCAGGATGAGGTGCACTCGCTGAATGGCTTAATGAACTCTTTTCCGGTTATTTCCTGGATCCATTCGATCTGCTCGAACAGGGCTACCAATTTGCCGTATTTCTTTTCCTCGGCGATTCTTATGGCTGTTTTGCCGTACTTGTCTTTTACTCTCATTAACTCCCATAGGTTTCCGCCTGCTTTTGAGTATTCTCTGATGATTAAAAGGGCGTTTTCATCGTTTCCGTTCTTGACCGCAAGATAAAAGGGATTCTCCCCGTCATTGTCCTTTGTCTCTATCAGATTCCTCAGGTTTCCGCCCGCCTTTTTATACTCGTCCATAAGGAGCGCGCAGGTTTCCGTGTACCCTGCCATCTGCGGAGGATAATGCATGATGTTTCTGCCATATCCTGTTTTTGACTCTATAAGCTCTTTTACGTTTCCTCCTATCTTTTTGTATTCATTTATCAAAAACGCGCAGGTTTCTGTGCGCCCCTTGAATGAAGCATTGAACAAAGGGGTGTGGGTGTCCTTGTCCTTTGCCAGTATCAGATCTTTTTTGTCCCCTCCTGCCTTTTCGTATTCGTCCAGCAGCAAAGCGCAGGTTTCGATGCGTCCAAAAGCTGCAGC
>JAPLWW010000084.1 GCA_026396375.1 Microcaldota archaeon
TCGAGAAAAAGGAGATTGGAAGGGCCTACAGGTTCCTGAAAAAGGAGCTTGAATTGGACATTCCTTTGACTGACCCAAGCGCATATGTTCCGAAATTCGCGGTTGTCCTCAACCTCAGCAGGGACGTGCAGATGCAGGCAATAGACATAATCAAGAAGTCATTGAAGAAAGGCCTTATTTCCGGAAGGGGGCCGACTGGAGTTGCCGCGGCAGCGCTATACATCGCGGCTGCGATGAAGAACGAGAAAAGGACCCAGAAGGAGGTTGCCGATGTCGCGGGAGTGACTGAAGTGACAATAAGGAACAGATACAGGGAGCTGAAGAAGGAGCTGGAGATTGACATAAATCTCTGAAACCTCTTTTTCCTTTCTGAAGCGAGTTATGAATCAGCGCACTTGCCGAAGAGCCTAGAGAAAGCGACAGCAATTTCATTTCCAAACATTGCCTCAAGAGATTTGGCTGCAAGGAATTGCGCGGTTTTTGTGCGCCCCTGTTTCACGGCAAAGCGCAGAGCCGTGTCGCCGTCGTTGCCCTTTGAGGAAATAAGCTCCATCATGTTTCCGCCGGATTTTGCGTATTCATTTATGAGAAATTCGCAGGCTTTGGTGTGTCCGTTCTCTGCGGCACAGTGCAGAGCTGTGTAACCCCACCTGTCGTCCTTTGCGGAGATATCCGCCCCTGCCTTAATCAGGAGCTTGCAGATTTTGATTTTTCCCCAGAATGAGGCCTTGTGCAGGGGCGTTTGGCCCCATGCGTCCTTTGCTGAAACCAGCTTTTTTATGTCACCGCCGGATTTTGAGTATTCCTGCATGATTAGGATGCAGACATGGAAACTTTGAGTACCATTTGCGGCACTGTGAAGGGCGGTCCAGCCGCCATTATCCTCCGGAGCAATCTCAGCGCCCTTTTTGATGAGCCTAATCACTTGTTCATAGTGGCCGTTCCCTGCAGTATCCATAAGTTCCTTGTTGAGCTGTTTCTGCGCCGTTGCGGGCAATGCCTGCTTTCTGCTTGGCAATATATCAACCTTAAGCTTTTTTGGTTTTATCCTTTGGATAATCCTCCTTAGGAACGGCTTCCTTTCCTGCATGGATTTATTGTGCCTCGAAGGTGTTAAAAAGGGGGACCACCTATGAAGGAGGGATGTGCAGGAGCCCTCAGCAGGGAGGAGGGGGAAGCTCGGATTAAGGGCTTTTTTTAAATATTATCAGTCAATTGTGATCTGATGCAGGAAACCGAAGAGCAGGAGATAAGAGCAAGGAAGGAAAAGAAAGCAGAGCCAGCCTTCGAGAAAAAGGAGGTTCTTGATTTTACAAAGGAAGAGGACATTGGAATAGCATTCAGGGCAGAGTTCAAGAAGGAAATAAAGGACAAGGACATTGAAAGGATAAAGGAATCTGCTGAGGCACTGGACAAGTTCATAGAAAAGTCAAAATCCCTCAATGACAAGATGCTGGTGAATGTGGCTGAAATGGTAGACAAAAAGGATGAGAAGGGAATCAACAAGCTTTTTGAGAAGAACCAGGAAATGGGAAAGACTGTCAACGCGATCCTGGTAAACAAGGAGCTATGCGATTTTGTAGTCAAAAACGCCTATTCGGAAAACAGGATGTTCGACATCAAGTCCGTAAATGACATGGTGAAGGCCCAGGTAACTGTCAAAAAGGACAAGCAGTTCAATGACTTGATTACGGAGATGAAGAAGGACGACAGGTTCAGGAGCATAAGCGAAAACATAGACCCTGTGATACTTTACATATTGGCAAAAAAGCTTGTGCCCCAGATGATGGCAGGAGGGGTATTCGGGTCAATGTTCAAGTCATTGTTCATGAAAATGAAAAGCTTTTTTTCATCAGGCATCCTTTCAGCAGCCAAAAACATGATATTGGTAAACAAGATCTCAATGGCATTGATGGTTTTTGGGACACCGGACGGGTTCGCTGCAAGCGAGATATTGGAGGGATTGGAAAATGGAAAGCATTGACAGGCACATTGAGGAATACGGGAGCATAGAGGGATTCGTCAATCCCCAGCTTGTATCATCAGTAATAGAGCCGGGAAAGAGCGTTGCTTCGGAGATACTGGAAAACGCGAAGCAGGGCTCGGTAAGGGATATATTCTTCTCGAGGATGTACATTGAGTTCATCAACAGGATGAATATGGAATTCAGGAAAAGCGACTGGTATGCCCTTGAGCTTTCCGAAAATCCAAATGAGGGGATATGCCCCTACGGGCCATGCGAAAATATATCCGCTATTGAGGTCAATGGAAACGAAAAAATAAAGATCAACGGGGAGAAGAGCGAGATGCCCAACCCTTTTCCTGAGCTGGGAAATGATATAACTGTTGAAATAAGGCAGGATCCGCTCGAGCAGTCTTTATACAAGGCAAATTTCGTAAGCTTCTTCAACATATCTATCCTGGACATTTGTTCGGTAAAATCAGGGATGAAGAAAATGGGCTGGAAGGTCAAGAAAGTTGAGCTTCCTGAAAATCCGCTTTTCGCTCTAGCCCAGATAATGAAAAACAAGAGGATAGGGGCCATTGAAAAGGAAGGGATATTCTATCCCAACCCTTCCCTGATGTGGAACGAGGAATTTTCATACAAGGTCTTTGAAGGCTCGAAGATGCCCGAGAAGATGAGGAGCCTGGAAAGGTACAACTGCCTGAAGGACGCAAGCTCTTTCATAAGGAATTTCAGCTTGATGAACGGCAAGGGCATAGAATACGGCAAGGCAAGGATAAACAAGTTCAATCTCATATCAAGGGAGGTTGCGCTTGGCGAGGAAGTGTCAAAAAAAGTGCTTGGGTCAATGAAAAAGGATTTTGACTACAAGGTTGAAAATGGAGTTGTCCTGGCAAAGCTCGGGACATTGATTTCCGCGCTTTCCTCAAAGTTTGACGAGGAAAGGATAACGTTGAGATATTCGGATGTTTCAGCAAAGGCAAAGAAAAAGCAGGCCCCAAGGGAGGCGATATTGGACAGCGATATCTTCCTTTTGGGGGACATTGACATCAGCTTTGCAAGGGAAGGAAACAGCATAGCCGTAAACGCCTCCTTGAGCAGGATGACTGAAAACGATTACTTTTTGAACATAATCCACAATTATAGGATTGAGAAGATAGGGGAAAGGATAGTGATGATGGTGGAATGATGGAAAAGCTCAGGATGATGATTTCAGGGGAGATAACGATAAGCCCCAACCCTGGGAAGACCATGAAGAAATGGAGAGAGATCTTCCAGATAACCCAGGCAGAGGTTGCCGGATTCCTCAAGATAACGCCTTCAACGGTCAGCGACTATGAGGGGGAAAGAAGGAAAAGCCCAGGGATAAAGACAATAAGCAGGTTCGTTGATGCCCTTTTCAAGATAGACGCATTGAGGGGAGGCCACATCACCAAGAAATTGCTTGAGCCTGAAAGGGACGAGAAGCAGTATTTCGAGGCGATTGACTTTTCCCAGGAGATCAGCCTTGAGGAATTCGTTAAGATAATAGAGGGAAGCGTGATAACCAACGAGGACATTGTCAAGAAGACCAAGATATACGGATACACGCTCATTGACAGCCTCAACGTAATTCTGGACATGCCATACAGCTATTTCCCAAGGCTTTACGGAGGGATAACCGAAAGGGCATTCATATTCCTTGGAGTGAGCACAGGAAGAAGCCCTCTTGTGGTCATAAGGATGGAGCCAAGCAAGCCAAAGGCTGTTGTCCTGCACAACCTTGAGAAGATAGATGAGCTGGCAATAAAGATCTCAGAAAGGGAAAGGATCCCGATAATAACGACCAAGATGTCAATAGAGGAAATAAAGAAAAGGCTAAATATCTAAGTTATGGATTCATGTCGCCTCAGTTGTCTGGTGCTGGGAAATGTAGCCGACAATGACCCTCCTGTTTTCGTCGTCATAGGCAAAGCCTATCCTTATTGTACGCCTGCCGTCGCGCGAAGTTCCCTTGGCCAGGTGCTCCCTAAGAGAATATTTCTTGTTCTGGTATGTGACATGGTAATCCTCAGGGTGGAACACCATCGCATTTCCCTGGCCTGGATTATAGGTCATCCTGCACCTCTGCAGGCATGAGGCCTTGAGGTCCTCGGGGTTCCTTGTTCCGTCCTCAAGATAGGTTGTCGCCAGCCATTCAAGCGCAGCATGCACGTCTGCAGGCTCCTCATACAAGGATTCCTTAGCTCCCTTCAGCGCCTTTGGCGTTATGACAATGGTGTTCTCGGAGTATGAGCGCTTTATCTGCTCAACCGCTTCAAGAACGTTCCTGAAGACAAGCGCTGCCTGCTCCTGTTCCTGCTCTTCCGGAGCCGCCTTCCTAGCTTCAAGGGCATTGGTGAGATGTTCTATCCTTCCCAAAGCGGCTGCGAGCTTCCTTTCAAGATCCTCAATTGTGGATGTAAGGTAGGCTACCTGCTTCTTTAGGCCGTCATTGTCACCAATGTACATGTCCAACAGCTGCTGGAGCTCATTATGGTCCTTAAGTGTATCCTGAAGCTTGGCATCCATCATCAGCAGCTTCCTTTTGCCCTCAGCCTTGTGCTCCATAAGGGCGCCATGGCTTACCTGGGACTCAAGGCCCACCGTATATGCGGCTACCCTGAGCAAAAGGTGATTGGCAAATTTCCTTTCCATCAAAGTTATGTTTGGCACAGTCCAGTATGGATGATATGGCCTTTCTCCTTCAGCCGGTATGGGCCAGTAGAGCCTTGCGGCCCCATTGTAGCACCCCATGGATTTGCCTGCGTGTTCCTCCAATCTGATGGAGGGAAACTTGTTCTTGGCAACATAGACAAGCGCCGTTCCTGCCAGCAGATGGGTGATCCTTTCGATATTGAATTGGTCAAGCACAGGCCTGTCGGTGATGTTCCTTGCGCTTATAATAAGTATGGGGAGCTTCCTGCCTGGATCAAATATCCTTTCAACCAAAGGCTTTACCATATCACTGGAAAGCAGGATGGGAGAGCAGGTAAGATCAAAGCCGCATTCTGCCCCGAAATTGTAGATAAGCTCAGGGACTATTGTGGGCCTTGTGGATATCGGGTAAAGGGGTCTGTTGGAGTTGTCAGCCCAGCCTATATAGAGGGCGATTTCAGTGTCAAATGTTTCCATTGCATTCTTGGCAAGCGCAATGGTGCTTCTCCATAAAAGAGACTTGTTTGAGGCGTCCGGATGCGTGATCTCAAAAGCGAAGCATGGCATTCCGTCCTTGTCCATGAATGCGCCCTTTACGGCAATGCCGTTGGATTCCTTTTGAATCTCATCCGCAAACTCGGGGACATGGATGTTCTTCTTGTTCGCCCATTCCCTCACTACAGCCACTATATCCTTTAGCTCTGCCTTTTGTTTGGTGCCAGTGCGGAAGCCAGCCTTGTAGATAAGCCTCATAATACTATATATTGTAGGAATGTCCTTATAAATGTTTCTTTGTGGAGCTTTAATGTTTGAGCTTTATCTTCCCAAGGAAGCTGTATCCTACGAAAGACAGGATGGCTCCTCCCATTCCAAAAATAGGTATTAGGATTATGACGACAAAGCCCCCTATCGCCCCTCCTGAAATGCTTTGGGCAAGGTCCTTGGCATTGCTGAATACGAAGGACGAGACGCTTCCGAAAAGGAGATTATAAACAAAGATTGAGGCTGCAAAGACGATTCCAGAAATCATCCCTGCAACAGCCCCTGTTATGGCCGCATCCTCTATACCAAGATTGGCTTTGAAGCAAAGGTATCCGATTGCGCAATATAAAAAGACCATCAAGGGCCATGAGCAGCAGTTCATGAAAGAGACAACTGAAGCCGCTTGTAAAATCAGGATCATGATGATGGGAAAAGCAGAAACAGTCAATGCCTCCTTGATTTTCATCATCACACCGTAAAATAATCAAAAATTAAAAAAATAAAAATTAAAGGATTACTTCATTTCCTGGGCTATGAAATAACCTATTACCGCAAGGATTGCCCCCATTATTGCTGCAACGGGGATCACGCATAGAAGGCCAACCACGCCGGTAAATCCTGCGCCCACCACTCCGACAAGGGCGGCTGTTCCGACATCATTTCCTCCAAGAGTCACTCCCAATATGCCTGCAAGGAACTGAGTGACAAATGACATTATCACTTGGGTCACTCCTGCTATGAGCCCTGCAATCACACCGACCACTGCGCTGTCTTCCATTGCAAGCCCGCTTTTCTTTATTGCATATCCTACCCAAGCATGGGCAGGAATTATGAGTATGCACGTGCACCATGTCAATAGGCCGATCAGAGGCACCAAGCCGATCAACGGAGAAATTATTTGTAGAATTACTATTAACGCTATCGGCAGCATTGCCGCGGTCAAACCTTTCATTATATCCATTTGAACACCTTGAAATATAGTCTATGATTTGCTTTATAAACCTTGCATAAGTTGCCAACATGAACAGTCTTAATTTGACATATTCCATATTCCTGAAAAATCACATGAAGTCCCCGATTCCCTTCTGCCTTGACTTCGCGTTGAACACGCTGTCTATCTCCTTTCCAACCAAATCCAGCCTCTGGATCATGTATAGAGGCAGGGAATAGTCAACAGAAAGCTTCTTGGCTATTTCCAGGTATTTCTCGATTGTCCCCTGGTAGATTGTCAAAAGCAGATCCCCTCCGCATTTCATGCACTTGCCATTCAGGGGAACTCTTCTGTGGATGGTGTTGCATTTCTTGCATCTCACGCTCTGCCTTGAGAATTTCCTGAGGTTTCCGTAGATGTCAGGAATGAAATGGCTAAGTATCAGCTTCTCTATTGCATCCTTCATGTCCAAAGACCTTATCTTTCCCATGACTCCTACCTGGGCGGCTATCTTTTCAGGGATGGATTTCAGCTGAACATACTTTGTCCTAGTAGGCCCCAACGAGATGGAAGACATCTTATGGGTAAATGGGATTTCCCCGTAAACATCCTTTGTCTCAAGGATGTCTGCAATGGTTTTCATTTTAAGGTCTCCTGGCATCGTGAATTTCATGCCTGCCTCATAAAGGTCCAGGGTATAGCTGTTGTTTTCGACTATTTCCATGTTATGGGATTCATCGTCAACCTCCTTTGGGTTGAGGATTATGCTTAGCACTAGTGGAGCGTCCATTGTGCCTCCCCTATTGCTTGAAAGGAATTTCTTTGAGAAGTTTATGAACCCGTCCATAAGAAGCATGACTGCATCCTCATCACCGTCGCATTGAAACGCAGTGATTCCAGAGCAAACTAGATTATGATGCTTTTCAACAGTCAGATTGTAAACATATTTATCATTAGACAAAATGGATTTTCTTGATATTACAGGATCAATGAATACGTCGCCTTTCACAACAGCCCGCGACTTTCTTCTTTTGACTATCCATTGCTTAAGAAGGGCTTTGGCGCGCTCCTGCTTCTGGTCCAAGAAGCCGATATCTTCTATGAATTTCATAGCCGCTTCCCCATATATGCGCACCTTGAACTCTGTGATATCCTTAGGCTTCTTGTAGAATCGCATTATAATATCGCTATTTATCGAGCGAGTCTGTTTTTGGATTGAATGTCTTATCCCCAGCAGATTAAGAAGCACTGATGTACCATCTATCAACTCCTTATTGACTGATGTCACATTGACTTCAAGCGTGCTTCCCAGCGAGCACGAACCGTCTCCGGAAAAGTATCCTCTCAGGAACGCCGCGATCTTATTCTTCGGCATTGAATAGACAAAATCAGGGATGCGTTTGCTATATGCACCATCCCCTATACCAAGCTGCTTGAAGAATTTCAGAGCATAGCCAGAACACATTGTCACTGAATTTTTGGAAACGCTTGCATCAAGGCCAAATGCATCATGAATAGTTTTGACAAGATATTTCTTTGCCCAGGGCTTTGTTGCAGCTATGGAAACCTGTTGGGTATCGCGCTGTCTTTTCTTGATATAGCCTTCGGCAAGATAAAATCCAATCAATGAAAGAAGACTTTCGTCAATATTAATAGATGGTTTCATTGAAATGCTGTCGCGCCTGCTACTTAACAGGAATTTCCTGCCTTTTATTATACTGGGCTTAAATTTTTTGACAATCCAAAGTGGATAGGATTTTCTATAGATATAGTTGGTCAATGTCTTGTAGCTAATATTCAGATCTTTGCTTATCTTAGAAATGTTGCTTTCGAAAACTGGTTCCTCAGTCCTTATCATGGCGTCTTGGCCCGCAAGCGAAAGCATATCAAAAAGTTTGATGTCTTTGGTTGCACGATCAGGAAGATTCCATGGAATCAGCACTTCCTCGGCATCCTTTGCTTTCACTTTATTTCCGTTGCGGTCTGGGAAATCATGGTCAGGAGTAGCCCTTATTGTCCTTCCGCTTTTTGTTTTCAGTTCAATGAGGGATGAAGGCGCAAGATGGCGGGAAATGTGAGTTATTTTTGCCAACTCAAACTTATTTGTATTTTTGTTGAAGGCAAATGTCTTCAATCCAGCCACACCCTTATATGTTGTCCCGAAGTCATCTTGCTTGCATTTTCCATTTAGCCTTGTTTCAACAAGTTCGCGCATTGTAATAAGGCGGAGCCCTTTTCCGTCATGCACCATGAGTTTCTCGCCACCATTGAAGCAGTTTCTCCTTTTTGCAGTCTGGTAGAAAGGATGGGCATATCCCACATTGGCCTTTGTGAAGCCTATTATCCTTCCTATCACTCCTGCAGAAGTATGGGGGCTCAATCCAATGACCAGATGGCCTATGAGGTCTTCCTTCTTTTCAATCTTATAGAACGGCTCAAGGCCGTAAAGATGCACAAGCATGTCATCAAGGAAATTGGCAACCTTGGTTAGGTATTTTGCCCCGTTGTCTGAAAGCACAATGTCCTGGAGCATCAATGGCACTATCTGACTGTCATCTTCCAACGGCTTGCCCAGATAGTCTGTTTCATAGCCAAGAGACTTCAGCTTTTCAACTGAAACATCAATGTCCTTTGGGATGAAATGGGTCAATGGCATATCCGTTGCGTCAAACCTGCTTGTCCCGTCCTTGAAGATATAGACTCCATGCTTTGCCCTGAGGAAACCCTTTTCCAGCCTTTCAGGGATCTTGCTTGAGCTCATCAGGCCTTCAACGCCCTTGATGTCATCAGATGAAAAACCGAGCTTTTCCCTTGAAAGGTCATATATTTTCATGAAGTCATAGTCAATGTCTGCATAGGGCTTGGCCTCCTTGTCGCAGTGGTTCCCATTGGAGGTCTCCCTTCCGCATACAGAGCATTTGTACATCCTTGTTGTCTCTGATCCGCAGAATACGCATTTCCGATATCCGTTTATCTTTCCGCATTTCACGCATTTGAAAGTGGCCATCTCGGAAGTGACCTTTTCCTTGCCATTGGACTTTATCAGCTGGTAAAGCTTGGTCAGGCTCCTGATCGAGTTTTTCCCTGAAGGGAAAAGCACGTTGGGGCTGCAGTTGAGGATCCTTTCCTTTGCCTTCTCAGGCCTTCCCATCTTGCCTCCGATGTATGTGCCTGCCTTGTCCCTTATCTCAACCCCTGAAACAGAGGACAGAAATTCCAGATTGCTGTTGGAAGAGGAAAGATTTTCCCTGTTTTTCAGTATTGAGTCAGGAGTCAGCTCATATGCCCCCAAGGTCATCAGAAGGGCAACTGCATTTTCCCCCTCAACAACAACATCTGTCCCAAGAAGCTTATGCTCCAGGCAAAGAAGCTCAAGGATTCTTTTTTCCTGCTTTTTCTTGAGATTCAGGTTCTTGCCGTCATAATATCCCGATGCCACATAATCTATCAGCTGCCCTAATTCCTCCTTTGAGATGTCCTTCCAGAAAGAAAGGAAATCCGGATGCAGAGGCGTTGAGGTTTTCTTAGCAAAATCAAAAGCTTCCTTTGCGGTCGCAAGATTTGGAACATCGATTCCCTTTGCCTTTACATCAAGGATCCACCATTCGGAGCAGTATCCTGCAGGCATCAATGGATTGTTGCTTTTCAGGAAATCCCCATATGCGCAAAGCATGTCTCCCAGGAAGATTATCTCGGCGATGCTGTCCCTGATCTGGAGAGCCTGCTCGATCGTCTTGACTTTTACAACATCCCCGCTTTTCAGCTTTACGACAGGCGGCTCCAATGAGTCAACCCCTGAAAAGACAGCCCCTTTGCCGGGCCTTTCCATCTTCAGGTGGGTTCCGCATGCTATGAAATCATCCAATATTATCATTGTCGCGGGATGGAGGTTCTTTGCCATGATTCCATTAGTAAAGCTCCTTCCGTACCTTAACCTGAATGCGCCTTTCCTGGAAGGGTATGCGAATATCGGCCTTCCTGCAATGATCCCCTCAAGATAAGTCCAGTCCGGCTTAACCTCGACAACTTTCTCGCCTTTTTGCTTCACCTTTATGATTTGCGAGAACCAATCCCAGTCCTTCAGCTTTAACTTGTCAATGTATTTTTTCAGCTTCGCTGACTTCTGCGCCATGCCTTCGCAGATCACCAGGGGAACCCCTCCCCTTACCCTGTTTGTCTTTATCCTCGGTAGGTTCCTGTAGACTGAAACCTCCTCATCCGAGGTTGACTCTCCGTCTATGCAGATGGGGCAGTTTCCGTAAATGATCCTTATGTGCTCCTCAGGAGGATGGTATTGCAGATGTGCAACCCTTGAGTTATACAGCTCTATTTCTTCAACAGTCCTGTTGATCTCCTCTTCAGTCGGCTTGTATGTCCCTATTCCAGCCTCAATCCTCGCAACATCAGTCAGGATTACGCTCATTGCAGCGATTGTCGCCCCTGCGCTCCTGATCGGCCCTGCAAAATAGATGGATGCATATTGGGTATTGTCCTCATTCTTGTTGAGCTCAACCTTGACTATGCCTTCTGTCGGCGCAACCAATACCCCCTCTGTCAGGATCGCGACTCCGACCCTCACTGCCATATCTATCCTTTTTTCTGATGTATTGTAATTGAGGAGCTTTCCGCCTGCAATCTCCTTTGTCATCTCGACTGCGATCTGGAACCTGATCTTTCCGGCCTTTTCCAGGTTCCTGATGGTTTCGCCAATGCCCTTTAATTCAAGAAGCCCCTCAACCCTGCTTGCCACATCCTTTGTCAGCGCTATTTCCACATCATCAACAGGATCAAGGCCAAGGGCCCTTGCCTTTTTGGCTATCTCATAGGCCCTGTATGTCTCTGAGGAAAGCGAATCGAAATATTTGTCTACATCCATTATCCTCATGCGAAATCAACCCTGTTTATCTTTCCCAGCTTTGGCTCATAGACATAGACCTGGCCTGGCGAAGGTATGTGGCCCTGCTTCACCTGGTAGTCAGTTTGCGCTTGAAAGGTCCCTGAGTTTATCAATAGGGTTCCCCTGTATTTGCCTATGCCGTTCTTGTGGATGTGGCCTGCATGGAATACGTCTGGCTCGGTGTCAATGACCAGGTAATCGACTGCTTCAGGGACAATGGGATTCCTCCCGTAAAACGGGGAAAGGTGCCTTCTTCTCAGAAGCTCAACCATCACCTTTTCAGGCTCCCTGTAATTGAGCTTTGGGACAGATGCGATTACCGAATCAAATGAGGTTCCGTGGTAAACAAGATGGCTTATGCCCTCTATCTTTGCAAAGGATGGATTTGAAAGCTTGTGGCACCTGCTTGAAAGAATGTCATTCGGGATTGCCGGCATCGGCTCGCCTCTCCTTACTGCATCGTGGTTTCCAGGTATTGCCAAAACCTCGACATAGTCAGGAAGGCCATTGACAAAATCGTCAAACATCTTGTATTGGAGATAGATGTCCTTTATCTCAAGGTCCTTTTCCTGGCTTGGATATACCCCTATGCCATCCACTATGTCCCCTGCAACAACAACATACTTTATCTTTCCTGCCAGGTCGCTTGATTTGCCCTCTGATTCCTCGCCGTTTATCCATCTTGAGAACTTGTCAAAAGGCTCCTTGAGGAACTGCTTGCTCCCGAAATGGATGTCTGAAATATAGGCTATCGCCAGGTCCCTTTCAGATGCCTTCATGCCCTCCTTTTTCTGCATGTCCGGAAAGTCAAAATCGTCTATTATCAGGAACTTGTTCTTCATGGTTCCATGGAAGCAGAGGATGTCATCCTTCACTATCTGAACTGACTTGTCAAACACCTTCTCGTTTTTGCTGGAAACTATTATCCTTATGAATCCTGTAGGGTCTTCAGCTATAAGCATAACGTTGCCTGCCTTTGTATCTAATTTATCAAAGACCATCGCATAGACGCTGACCTTCTGGCCTTCCGAATTTTCCTTGTTCAGGTCCTCTATTGTCGAATGGACATAGCCTGAGCTTTGGTATGGAAAAAGGCCAATGATCCTATTGAACCGGTTCTGGAAATGCTTTATGAAATCGTCAACTGTCCCTGTTGTCCTGCTTTTTCCGGTAACGTCCCTCTTGTAGTCTATCTCTATGTCAGGATCATATTCCTTTGCAGGGGCCTTGAATGAGCTTTCCCTCTTTACAACAACCTTCATGGTTTCGTTCCGCTTTTCAGAATCAAGAAGCTCCTCTATATCCTCCTTCTTTATGAATCCTGTTCCGCCATCCTTGTTGAGACGGGCAAGGACCTCCTCCCTTTTGACAGCGTCAAGGGACCCCAACAATTCATCAGCCGCTAAGCTTATCCTTCTCATTTTTTCTTAATTGACTCCAGAGCTGAAAGTATGTTCCAAAGCCCCATCCTTGCGTGAGGCATCAGGTTAGGGTCTTCGGTGACCTTCTCTATCCTGTATATTGAGTCTGAAACCCTCAGGCTTGCATCCAAGCTGTTGTCCTTCATCCTTTTCTTGGCCTCGTCAACCGCAAGCCTTACATTTTTAGGAACAGAAGAGTCTGCCTCAAAATCTTCCATCATCCTGATGATATCGTCTAACTGCATGTTAAAACCACCCTCGCCTATGAAAACTATATGCTATTTCAAAATCAAGTATTTTAAACCTGCTGTTTTTTCCTGGGAATCAGGAAAGCAGGAGAAAAACCCCTAATAGGGCCAGCCCTATCCCGATCTTCTGGCCAAGGCCAAGGGTTTCCTTAAGGAAGATCCTTGCCAAAAGGATCACTATCAGGGGATATGTTGCTGCCACAGGGGCAACCATTACAGTGTATGAGGAGGATATCGCAAGGCTGTATGCGACAAATGCAAACGCATCGAAGACCGCAATGAAGAAAAGCACAGGGAGAAGGGAGATATTGAGGGATATGCTCTTTTTTGTTGCTCCCATGTACATTGAGGCAAAAACCAGGGAGACCGCCCTTATTATCAAGATTGGAAGGAACCAGCCCAGCCGGGAATTCAGCATGCCGATGAAGATGAAAAGTATTCCCCATGAGAGCGCGGCCATGATGGCAAAGTTCGCCCCATTATACGGATTCATGAATTTGGCGATTATCAGGTCCTTGAGCCTGAACGAGGTCAGCAGGATGCCTGCCACGCAGATGATTATACCAAGCCCTTCCAGAATGCTGACCTGCTCATTGAGGAAAAGCATGCCAAGGACAACCGTGACAATGACCCAGCAGGACGAGAGGGGGCTTATTATAGAAAGATCCCCCTTCTCGATTCCTTTGTAGAAGAACAGATAGGAAATGACATTGAGGAATCCTGCAACCAAAAGCATGATGATCAGGTCTTGCGTCAAATCGGCAGGATTGCTGAAAAATGCAAAATATACTATTGCAAGCGCGATGGTGCCTATCAGCTGGCTGTAGAAGAAGACCTTTTCAGGGCTCTCGCCTTTCTTTATTATGCGGGCAATGATGAAATCGGAAACTGCCCATAGAACTGCGGAAAGGAAGGCAAGCAGAACCCCGAGGAAAACGTCCATAAAGGGGATTATATGGGAAAATATATAAATATACCAAAAGCCAGCAAAGGCAACCGAAAATATTTTAAATAGGGTGCAAAAAAGGTGTTCATGGCAAAAATAGTCTATATAGAGATAGAAAGCGCAGGCGTGCTGCAGAAGCATGGCTTGAAAATAGACAAGGAAAAGACCCCTTTCGGCGAATACGAGTACATAGACGCAAAGGCATTCAATTTCCCCCAGAAGGAGCTGATAAAGATAGCCAACAGGGAAGGCATGCCCATATTCTCCCAAGTGCATAAGGTTTTCCCAGTTGGAAAGACATTCATGGACTTTGTGAAGAAAAAGTAAGGGGAAGCGAGGAATGATCGGTCTACGCTAAAATGAGATATAAAAAAATTCTAGCACAAAATATATAAATCAGGCATCGCATATCCTAATGGGATAATTATGAAAGCCTATTTGGACATAGTCAGGAAAATCCTCGATACGGGAACAGTCAAGAAAAACAGGACAGGGGTTGACGCAATAACCGTCCCTGGCATAATTTTTGAGCATGACATGAAGGAGGGTTTTCCTTTGCTTACAACCAAGAAAATACCATTGAGATTGATATCCTCCGAGCTGGAATTTTTCATTAAGGGCATAACAGACAAGGAATGGCTGAGGCAGAGGAACAACCACATCTGGGACGAGTGGTGCTCACCCGAAAAAGTGCCTTACGGCCATGATGAGGAGACAAAGAAAAAGATGAATGCAGAAAGGGAGCTTGGCCCGATCTACGGCTGGCAATGGAGGAATTTCGGCGCGCATTATGTTTCCTATGACCAACCTCCAACTGGCAAGGGAGTCGACCAGCTCAGGAACATGGTGGAAAAGCTCAAGAAAGACCCATCAGACAGGAGGATGATAGTCTCTGCATGGAATCCTGTTGATTTTCCCAGGATGGCGCTTCCGCCATGCCACTACAGCTTCCATGTGACTGTTGTTGAGGATAAGCTAAATCTTCTTTGGAACCAGCGCTCGGTTGACAGCGCTCTGGGATTGCCTTTCAACATCGCAAGCTACGGTTTGCTGTTGCATTTGCTTGCAAAGGAATCTGGATTGAAGGAGGGAAGGCTGGTAGGCTTCCTGGCAGACACCCATATCTACATGAACCACGTTGACGGAATAAAGGAGCAGCTCAGCAGGACGCCTCACAAGCTCCCTACGATAAGGACAGACAGTTTCACCTCCATATTCGATTGGAAGTATGATGATTCAAAGATTGAGAACTATGAGCATGACCTTCCCATAAAATTCGAGATCGCTGTGTAAATATGGAGATTATAATAATTGCCGCTGTTGCTGAGAACAACGTGATAGGGAAGGACAATGCAATCCCTTGGAGGATAAGCGAGGATTTCAGGCATTTCAAAACATTGACAATGGGCCATCCATGCATAATGGGAAGGAAAACATACGAATCATTGCCTCCCAATTTCAGGCCCTTGCCTGGAAGGGAAAACATAGTGCTGAGCTCAGATAAAAATTATCATCAGGAAGGCGCAACTGTTTTCGGATCACTTGAGGAGGCAATCGGATACTGCAGAAATAAAAATGAGGAAAAGGTTTTTGTCATAGGAGGCGCATCGGTATACAATGCAGCAATGAAATTGGCGGATGTTTTGGAGATAACAAAGGTACACAAGAGCTTCGAAGGCGACACATTTTTCCCTGAAATAAAATCAGATGAATGGAAGATCATAGGCAATGAGGATTTTGAGGGAAAGGACCTGAAAAATGACAGCGTTGTGAAATTCTCCTTTGTAAGGTATACAAGAAAAAATTAGCCTGTCTTTCCGCTGAAGGTGTTTGATATTACCAGGGAGTCTACATTCGTATCGCAGATCCCGAATGCGATGTTCTCGCCCATCCTCACTATCACAACCTTCTTCTGGCCAAAGGTTATGTCTATCGTGTCTAGCTCGTCATTCAAAGAAGTGTGGAAATATGCCGCCGTGTTGAAAAGCCTTACAATGTTCTCTATCAGCTCATAATCCTCAACCTTGTATGACTCTATGATGTCCCCGTTCCTGCTCACAACGCAGAAAGGGATGTCCTTTTTCACAAGCTCATTATAAACCATGGATTCACCTAGATTATGCCTATGCCTTCCGGATCTATCGTGAAATAGATCGGGGACTCTATCCCTGAGATTGACATCTCCCATTTCCCCTTCTGCAGGGGGTTTATCCTCACCGTTATGTCCATGGACCTCAGCAGTATGCTCAGCTGGGTCTTGTCATGCAAAGCTTCCTCGAAAAGCATCATCATTAGGCCTCCTGAGCCCTTTATCCTGCCTGAGGTTACCTGGTAAAACTTCATCAAGGAGTCAAACTGGTTGTTCAGCAGAAGCGTTGAAAATGAATGGAAATAGAATGCCATCGGGTCCTTTGCCCCTGAGCTCAGGAGCCTGCTCAGCTCCAGGGACAGGTCGTTGAGGGCAGTGAAGCCGTCTATGACAAGGTCCCTCTCCCTGTTTGGCTGGATGCCTGCCTGCACTGAATACATGTCAATGAATTTGTTAACGTTGAACTTTATGTTGTACTCCTTTGACTTCTTTATCGCTTCCGCAGGAGGCATGTCAAGGAGAACATAGTTGTTGACTGAATGGAATGAGGACATCAAATGCATGCCCAAAATTGATTTCTCTATTCCAGGCGGCCCCAAAAGCGCAATGGTTGACCCTTTCTGGTATCCTCCCTCTGTTATTATGTCAAGGTCAAACAGCCCGGTGGGAACCTTGTCCTTGAGGAAAAGATAGGATTTTTCTTCC
>JAPLWW010000090.1 GCA_026396375.1 Microcaldota archaeon
ATATACATTGATATATATAAAAAAGCAATGACATATTATGTCTTAAGAGAATATAACGATAATAAAATAAGATCAATGTTGGAAGATTATAAATGAGGTAATAAAATGGTAGATTATTCACAGAAACGGGTAAAAGAAGTAAAAACAGATAAAGATGAAACAATAAAAGCATTAGAAAATTTTGGGTGGGATAGAAAAACTGCCAATATTATATATAATAGTTATTCAGAAACAGGACAGAATAATTTATATAAAAATCGTAAAAATTTAGATAGAAATAAATTGGATGTAAACAACACAACATTTGCACTTTCATCGCTTCTTGAAAAAGATGATATAAACTTTACATCATTTCGTAGAACTATGAAAGAAAATGGACTGCCTGATTCAGAGATAGACATCACTCTAAAAGGAATTAAAAATGAGGGAAATAAATTAGATGTTGCTACTAAGGTATATGAAAGATTATATTATGGAGCATTAATACGTCCAAGAGAATATTTAAAAAATTATTCAGATACGATGGCAACGCTTGATATTATAACTATGAAAGCGATGTGCAACCAAAATGCTATAAATAGTGATAATCTTTATGCAACTGCTAAAGATTTTAAATTTCTTTTTGGGGATAAAGCAGAGAAATTATTTTCTCAATCTATATTATTAAATGGATTATATATAGAATCTTCAAAAGTAGAAATGGCACAGCCTACAATCGTACCAACAATCATCGAAATATCAGCAACAACTGAATCAACCACAGAAAGTACCGCGAAGATGGTCGAAAAGGCCAAGGAACAGGAGAAGATGGCGAGGGATGTTTCACTTGCCGGCGCGATAATGGAAAGAAACAGGAACAAGGACCAGCAATTCCTAGCCGAGTTCATGAAGATGGAGGGAATATTGTACGGAGACCGAAAGTTTGTTGAATTGCAAAAGGAATCTGAAAATGCCCAGGATCAGCAAAAGACAGCCCAAAAGGCAAGAAAGGAGGAGAAGGATATTACAGAAATACTCAATTCGAGCGTTATCAAATATGCTCCTGAAATAATAAAGTCAATGGAAGAGGATATATCCAAATCAGTGGAAAACAAGGCTGAAAGGAACGTCGCATTGAAGAACTTGGAGGCTATCAGGAAGGACCTGAAGGCCGGAAAGATAAGGATAGATGGAGGCAAGGTAGTCGGAGAGGTCAGGAAATCCCCTGAAGGCAAGGATTTTGAAAAGAGGATAAGCGACGTTTGGAAAGCGGCGCAGGATGTCACCACAAAAAAGAGCTACGTCGAACAGACAAAGGAAATCCAGATGGAAGTGATCGACAGGAACATAATGTCCATATCCCTTTTAACCCCTAAACAGAAGAATGACCTGATGACAGAGATAAGCGAAGTTACAGAAGACAAAAGGATAATCGATGCGATACGGAAAGGAAGCGCCGTTGATTTTGGAAAGATAAGGCTGGATGACAAGACAAGGGAGAAGATATACAGCATCATGCTGACACTGGTCGGGGAGGCGAACAAGGACAAGGTCGACTTGGCCAGGGCAAGGAAAGTCGAGGAATTGCCCAAAGTTGGATAACATTCTGAATTATAGTCTGGCAGCGGGGTCTGCATTTGTTTTTAAATGCGGAAAATCAGGCATTTATGTGACAAGTCAAAGATAGCCCGTTGTGAAAATGTTCTACTTCATGTTAAATGAAATTAACACAAAATCTACTAAGTGATGAATATGGTTAAACCCTTTAAATACTGTGAAAACATACTTTCAGCCTTTATAAATGAAAATAGTCTATTTAAATAGGTTTACAACATAAAGGGAAACATTTATATACTTTTTTCCTCATATATAGACCATATGAAAACAGATGAAGTGAAAGAATACCTTTCGGATTTTCAGGAGAAGGAGATCCCAAGAGTAATATACAGGACGTTAACCCTACCGGATTCAGCCAAAATCATTTCGGTGATAGGCCCAAGAAGGGCGGGAAAGACATATCTTCTTTACCAGAAAATGCGCGAATTGATGAGCAGAGGCGTGAAAAAGGAAAATATAGTTTACCTCAACTTTGAGGAATTTAGGCTAGTGGGATTAACATTCAGAGAAATAAGGGATGTGCTAAAGATCCAATGGCAGCTTTATCCTGGATCAAAAGAGGGAAAATTGTATATTTTCATTGATGAGCCCCAAAACATTGAGAACTGGGAAACCTCAGTCCGAGGTTTGCAGGATGAAGGATTTCATATCTTTCTTACAGGATCATCATCAAAATTGCTCAGCAAGGAGATTGCAACATCCTTGAGGGGAAGAACCCTTTCTTATCTTCTCCTGCCTTTCTCATTTGAAGAGTTTTTAGGTTCAAAAAACGCAAAGGTCAGCGCAAACCCTCTAAGTTCCAGGGAAAAGGCCAGTTTACTGCAATTTATTGATGAATACCTCAGATTCGGGGGATATCCGGAAGTTGCCCTGGAACAGAACCCGGATATTAAGCTGAACATACTTAAGGAATATTTTAACACGGTGGTTTACCGGGACATAATCGAAAGAAACAACGTAAGGAACTCCAGGCTAATAAAATGGCTGATAAAATCAATAGTTAGTTCATTCTCAAAGGAATACAGCATCCACAAGATATACCTTTCGCTGAAATCCCAGGGTCTTAAGGTAAGCAAAAACACGTTGTATTCTTACCTTTCGCTGTTGGAAGATTCAAATTTCGCCATACCACTGCAAAAATTCAAGCAATCCGTAAGAAAAATGGAATTGGGCTTTAGCAAAATTTATTTATGCGACGTAGGATTTGTAGAAGTTGTTGGCTTGGCGGATGACAGGGGGAAAAGACTGGAAAACGTAATATTTCTGGAACTGCTAAGAAAGGCAAGACCTTTGACAGAGATATATTATTGGAAAAACGTTCAGCAGGAAGAGGTTGATTTCGTATTGAGGGATATGGATAAAATTACAGAGTTGATCCAAGCATGTTATGATCCCAAGAACAGCGAAACGAAAGAAAGGGAAGTCAGGGCATTGTTGAAAGCTGGCAAAGAGCTTAAATGCGAAAATCTGACAGTAATAACTTATGATTATGAAGGAGAGGAGGAGTATGAATGGTTCGGGATAAAAGGAAGGATAAGATATATTCCTCTATGGAAATGGATCCTTAAAATGGCATGAGCTCTGGCAGCAAGGTCTGCACTGGTTTTTAAATCACCTGAGAGAGAATACTTTATGAGTAAGATATATAAATATATAGGTGTATATATATGTATATGACAGAGTATACTACAATTGTAATCAATAAAGATCTGAAGGCAAAGCTGGATTTAGTGAAAGCGCATCCGAGGGAATCCTATAGGGAAGTGATAGAAAGGACTTTGGAGGTGTATATTGAAGAAGGAAAGATAGACGCGTTCTTCAAGAAGGCGCAGATGAGCTCAATGAAAAAGCTGTGGGACAACAAATACGATGAGGCATGGGAGAGAGTATGACATATGAATTCGGCGATGTGGTGTTGGGTGAAATCCCATTTGCTGATATAGACGAGACAAAAACAAGGCCTGCAGTCGTGCTTTTTGAGGAATTGGGCAATGTGACGATAATGGGAATCACAAGCAATCCTCATATGAAGGGGATCGCACTTAAAAAGAGTGATGGAGCTGCATTGGACAGCGTCATAAAGACGAATAATATATATACCCTCAGTTCAGATCGGGTAAAAAAGAAACTCTTCAGGATATCCGAATCGAAAAAGAATGAGATATGCATGAGCCTGATGAACCAAATGGGGTGCAGCCAGCGTTAGATATTATCGGATAAAAGGAAAGAATTTACCCAGGTAGAATACCAGAATCTATTAAAAGATGTTCAGATGAAAATGTAATATATGCGTTATCTGTGCCCAGTCCTGCTGTTTTTGCTCATTTTCATCCAGGTTTCCATGGCCGTTGACTCGCCATTTTCATGCACCGAACAGAAATGGCACAAGAACGAATCCCATTCTATTATCATCGTGGAAAACTGCACTTTCAATGCGACGGCGAGTAACATGACGATAGAGGTCGTGAACAAGAAGGGCGGCCACCTTCAGAATCCGAAGGAGGCCACAATAAACGGCAGGGAAATCAAATATGAGTATTCCGAACCTGAAATTGAAAGATACGCGAACAACGCCGGCATATTATCCTTCAGGATTCCTTCCTCTTATCTTAACGGCAATGGAGAGAATAGCCTTTGGCTGAAGTATGAAATAGACAACCAGGCAGAGAATGGAACGGATCTTGAGAATTACGACTTTTCCGAAGACATCATGGTCTATCCGTTCGAGTACTATCCCTCTCTGGAAATAACCGCGAATACGACCCCTTTTGAAAAAAACGTGAGCACAGTCACATTCACGATAACCAACCGCGGCGAAAATGATGCCATTCCCGATTTAGGATTAACGGTATATTCGATACGGCTTCTTAATATACGGACCGATGACATCTATTCTCTCGGCCACGCCTTGCTTGAGTGCAAAGATGCATTCTTCTGCCAGAATGCCTCTGTGGGTATCCTCCCACTTCCATTTGATATAAACTATTCGATGATTCCGGAGAAGATTAGGGAAGACAATGAGCTTGAATACGCCCTTAGGAGGGATTTGATCCATCCCGGCGTCATAATCGGATATATGGTTGACGATTATGCGCCAATCAAATTCTATCTTTTTAATGGCCTGAAACTGGAAAAGGATCAGCAAATATCCTTTTCATTCAATGTTTCATTCGATTCATCGCAAAAGCCGAAGAAGATGCCATATAGCGACACGAATGTCGCGGAAACGACCGCGGTGTATCCGTTTTACCGCTATGTTCGCAACACGAGCCTGCCTGGAGAATATGATTTGATTGCCGTGAACGTCACAAATTACACAAAAACGTTTTTTTACAAGGGCAATCCACGGCCAAATAACTCATTCGTTTATATCCTAGAAGAGACTGATGGGCTGATAGGGGAATATACGCCAAAACATAAAATGGGCCTGGTCTTCGTGCCCATAGGGTATGGCTCCAACGAATCTGAAGAATTCAAGGATGTCGCAAGAAAATCTGCAGAGAGATTTGTATCCACCAGTCCTTTCGAAGAATGCGATTCACCGAATGACCAAATCGATGTTTATACCATAGATCCTTCTGTGTGCAACATCACAGGTTGCAACAATATATGCGGAGGAGACGATGCCGCAAACGACTGCCAAGCTCTAGTGGATAAATGTTCAATGAATATTAAAAATCAATTTGATTATATAGTAGGATTATGCAAGGGAACCTCTTGCGGGGGGAAGTGCGGAGGCTGCGCAAATAATATCCCTTCAAGAAGTGTTGTTGTAAATACGGTAAACTGCGGAGGCGCAGACGCTTCAAAAATAGTAACGCATGAACTTGGCCATGCCATGGGACTTTATCATATCAGCAGCACTTTTGGCGTCAACGACTGCTGGGACCATGAAGGAGGCGCATGCCAAGGCCCGAATGCAGAAGACTGCAATCTTGATGATGAAAATATCTCAAGAGATATAATGGCGTATTGCCCTTCGATGGAAAGCTATGGATCCACAGGTTACGGATATCTTAAAAATAATGTGTTTCTTAAGTATATGGATGGGTGTTACAAATGAGTAAAATGTTAATCTTTGCCGCTTTGCTGCTTATTCTTTCCATTACAAATGCTGCCGTTTATGAGCTGCATCTTGTGATTTACAAGAATGACAGTGTGGAATTGAAAGATCTGAATGTAACGCTCGGAAGCCCTGGTCCATTTCCAGATGCAGGAAATGACAACAATTATGAATTCAGGATAATGGCCAAAGACAATGGCGTGCTCTTCAACCAATCCTTCCATCTGGGATTTGTCGCATATAGATTCAGGGGTCCAGATTCAACAGAACCCGATGTTGTCCCATACAACAAAACGGATAATTACTGGAGGCTCCCTTATTTTGACAATGCCTCACGGATACAGCTTTTCCATGAGAACAGATTGATATTCGAATACGCAATTCCTGAAAAACAGGAAACTGAATCCACGAATGCAGCCCCGAATGCCCAAGGCGGCGGAGGCATTGACATCTACCTGGTCTTTTCCTATGCTTTCGCATTGCTCGTCGTGGCATTCATAATATACAAAACGCTCAGCAAGCCAGCAAAAGGAGGTGGCCAGGCATGAGGGATATAATTTGCGCCCTGATTTTGATTTTGCTGCTATATGGATGCATCGGCGAAAACCAGAGAGAATGCAAAATGGCGAGCTTGAGGCATTTTTCCTAGATTAAACGGATAATTGCCCAAAGTTGGATAACTTAGTTGAATATGTAATTACAGACGCCATCTTTTTAAACAAAGGCAAGCAATAAACAACCATGTCCAGGTACATAAAATGGTTTGATGAAATCAGGAGAAAGGATATTCCCATAGCAGGGGGGAAAGGAGCCAACCTAGGCGAGATGACCGCGGCCGGATTTCCGATACCGCCGGGCTTCATTGTGACAAGCAACGCTTATTTTGATTTCCTGAAATACAACAACCTTGAGCAGGCCATAATAGGGGTGCTGAAGGATTTGGATGTCAACGACAGCAACCACCTGGACGCCGTTTCAAAGAAGATAGAGGACATGATCAAGGAAGGGGAGATCCCAAAGGAAATGCTGGACGAGATTGTCGAGGCATACACAAGGATGGGAAGCCTGGAGCATGACAGCACGCTCGCAGTGGCGGTGAGAAGCTCAGCAACTGCCGAGGACCTTCCTGAGGCGTCTTTCGCAGGACAGCAGAAGACATTCCTCAACATGAAAGGCACTGACGAGGTTGTCAAGGCAGTTAGGGAATGCTGGGCGTCATTGTTCGAGCCAAGGGCGATCTTCTACAGGGTGCAGAACGGATTCGAGCACATGAAGGTGGGGCTGGCGGCGGTTGTGCAGAAGCTGGTTTTCGCAGACAGGGCAGGGGTCATGTTCAGCGTTGATCCGGTGACAATGGACAGGGATATATTAGTCATAGAGGGGGCATTCGGATTGGGGGAGGCGGTTGTATCCGGAATGGTCACTCCAGACACCTACAAGATAAAAAAATCAACGATGCAGATAGTCTCAAAGGACATAGCTGAGCAAAGCTTCATGATAGTCAGGGACAGCAACGGAGGGACAAGGCAGGAGAATATAGACGACTTTGTCAAGAAAAACCAGAAATTGACTGACCAGGAGATAAGGGAATTGGCAAAGATAGGGACTTTCATTGAAAAGCATTACACGGATCCTCAGGACATGGAGTGGGCGATAGAGGGGAACAGGATGTTCATTGTCCAGTCAAGGAACATAACAACGCTGAACCCGAAGCAGCATGCAGAGATAAAGCCGGACTACACTGCAAAGGTGAAGATAGACGATTCAATGAAGAAAGATGATAAGCAAGAAGAGAAGAAGGAGGAAAAGAAGGAAACAAAGGCAATGAATGTGCTGGTCAAGGGGCTTGCCGCATCGCCTGGAATAGTGTACGGGAAAGTGAAGATACTGAAAGGCCCTGAAGAGATATTCAAGATGAAGCAGGGGGACATCCTGGTAACCTCAATGACAAGCCCGGACTATGTGCCTGCAATGAAGAAGGCAGCGGGAATAGTGACTGACGAGGGAGGGATAACCAGCCACGCAGCCATAGTGTCAAGGGAATTGGGAATACCGTGCATAGTTGGGACATCAAATGCGACAAAGGTCCTGAAGGAAGGAGAGGAGATAACCGTTGACGGAAGGAGCGGACTGGTTTACGAGGGCAATGTGATAGGGGGAACAACTGAGCACAAGGAAGAGCATGCCCAGCCGGTCATCATGATGTCTGAGAACATCCCTGCGACAGCAACGAAGATATATGTCAACATGGCCCAGCCGGATTTGGCGGATAAGATAGCGAAGATGCCGGTTGACGGAGTGGGGCTGATGAGAGCGGAGTTCATAGTTGCAAACATGGGAAAGCACCCGAAGGAATTCATAGCAGAGGGAAAGCAGGAGGAATTCATCAACACATTGGCAGAGGAGATAAGGAAGGTGGCAGCTGCGTTTTTCCCAAGGCCGATAGTCTATAGGGCAACGGACTTCAAGACAAATGAGTACAGGCACCTGCAGGGAGGGGAAAAATACGAGGGAGAGGAGGAAAACCCGATGATAGGATTCAGGGGAGCGTCAAGGTACATCAAGGAGCCTGAAGTGTTCAAGATGGAACTGGAGGCATTGAAGAAAGTCATGAACGAGTATAATTTGAGGAATGTGAGGCTCATGATCCCCTTTGTAAGAAGGGTTGGGGAATTAAGGGCAATAAAGGACATCATGCACTCTGCAGGGCTTTACAGGACAAAGGACTTCAAGGTATGGATAATGGTTGAGGTGCCGAGCACAGTGTTTTTGCTGGACAAGTTCATAGATGTAGGAATAGACGGGGTAAGCATCGGAAGCAACGACCTCACTCAGCTGATCCTGGGAATAGACAGGGACAACACAATCCTGGGAAGGGACTTTGACGAAAGGAACGAGGCGGTCATGGAAGCCATAAAGATGGTTGTTAAGACATGCAACAGGAGAGGAATAACAGCATCCATCTGCGGCCAGGCCCCAAGCGTCTACCCTGAACTGACCGAAAGGCTCATAGAGTTCGGTATAACAAGCGTATCGGTCAATCCCGACGCATTTGAAAGGACAAAGAAGATTGTCGCAAGCGCAGAGAAAAGGGTAATGCTTAAAATGCTAAGGGAACAAAGGGAAAAGGATGAAGATTCTTGAGATAGGCACTTTCCCGATACTGGCATTTATCCTGATAATGTTCATACTGCAGGGATTAGTGCCCAATTTCACCGAATCGCTTTATTTTGTTCCTTCAAAGATGTTCATTGAGCCATGGAGAATTGTTACTAGCATATTTCTGCATGGGGGATGGATGCACCTGTTCTTGAACGCCTGGGCATTGTTCCTTTTTGGGACCCTGGTAGAGAAAAAGGTGGGGGAGGAGGAATTCTTCAAGATATTCATAATAGCAGGGATAGTGGGGTCATTGGGATACTGGCTGGTTTATGCGCTAGGGTTCATCCCTGACGTGCCTGCATTGGGCGCAAGCGGGGCGATCTATGGCCTGATAGGGGCAGCGGCAGTGCTTTTCCCTGACCTGGTTCTTTATGTCTGGTTCATACCGATGAAAATGAAATATGCCGCAATGCTTTTTGCAGTCATTGAGCTTTTCGGGACAATGACTATGACAAGCAGCGGGATCGCGTCTGCAGCCCATCTTGGGGGCCTTATCTTCGGATTCCTTTACATGAGATGGAGGATGCAAAGTATGGTGGAGGAGTACTACTCTGCCTATTATAGGTGAAAAAGTTGCACATAATCTTCAAGGATCTCAAGAAAGGAACCATAAAAATAGGGATAGACAACGAGCTGGATCTTTGGCACTTAACGCACGTAATAAAGAACAAGGATTTGATAGAGGCAAAATCATACCGGGTGGTTGAATTCGAGAAGGAGCAGGAAAAGAAGCCAGTGTTTATTTCCCTTGAGGTTGAATCAATGGAATTTTCCCCCTATACTTCAAAATTAAGGATATTTGGAAAAATAAGGTCAGGAACACCTGAGGAATATGTCCAGCTAGGAAGGCACCACAGCATAGACGTTTCAGAAGGGGACATCATAACAATAATAAAGGAAAAATGGATGAACTATGAATTGGAAAGGCTGGATGACGCGGTCAAGGACGCAAAAAAGGAAAGGGTCTATGTTGTTTTGATAGATGAAAGAAAGGCGCTGGTTGCAGTAGCATATCCATACGGTTTTGAGATAAAGGGGGAAACAGAAAGCAAGG
This sequence comes from Microcaldota archaeon, assembly GCA_026396375.1. Lineage (GTDB taxonomy): Archaea > Micrarchaeota > Micrarchaeia > Anstonellales > J096 > JAPLWW01. Next base: position 9,876 of record JAPLWW010000090.1, read on the forward strand.
GAAGCAAAAGGATGAAGGAAAAGGAGCTTTCAAAGGAGAAAACAGAATATTTCAAGTCAATAGAGCAGATGATACCGAAGGAGGCTTATTTGATAGTCGCAGGCCCTGGATTCGAGAAGGACTATTTTTCAGACTATCTGAAAAAGCAGGGATACAATCCAGTAAAGAAATCAGCGTCATATGTTGAGCAGGGAAGTTTAAGAGAAATAATAGAGGACAGCGAAAGCATTTTGATAGAGGAAAGGCTGAAGAAAGAGTCGGAGATTTATGAGGAGATTGCAAAGCACATCTTCAAAGGAGACAATTACGCATCCTATGGAAAAGAGGAAGTGAAGAATGCCTTGGAGATGAACGCGGTTGAGTTGCTTGCAATAGAGGACTCAATGCTGAAGGATCTTGAGATAGAGGAAATGCTGAAGAAGGCGGACCAGGAAGGGTCTAAGGTATTCATATTCTCCTCAAAGACAGAATGGGGAGAAAAGGTAAAGGGATTGGGGGGAATAATGGCAAAATTAAGGTATAGGCTAAAAGACTGAATTTACACTTTTGCCCAAACTGTAAACCCAGATACGGCGAAAGAAGGTTAAAACAGCATTCTTTTAATTCCTTTGATGCTAATTAAATCCATGCAGGAAAAGAAGCCGCTCCAAACCAACATTCAGGCAAAGAAAAAGGTTAAGCTTAAGCAATATGTTGTGCCAAGCGATAAGCCAAAACTATCGGTATATGAGCAGGAGCGGCTCAACAATGCGCTCATTAGAGCTGCAATGGATAAAGATATCTCAGGAACATTGCGGCTCATCAAGGCAGGAGCGGATATTGCTGTAAAAAATGATGGGGCTCTATACTGGGCTTCAATGGGAGGGTGTAATGAAATCTGTAATATTTTATTGGATGAATATGAAAAGTTAGATAAAGACATAAGAGACTTAATTGCCGTAAAGACCAGTAATGATTGGACTCCTTTGCAAGTTGCCGCACGCGATGGACACACAGAAACATGCACATTACTTTCAGAGAGATATAGAAAAGCAGGCGGAGACGTAAAGAAACTCTTCGAAGCAAAAAACAATAGCAGTTTTACGCCCTTACACCATGCTGCAAATACGGGACATACTGAAACTTGCGCACTGTTAATAAATGAATATGAAAAAGCAGGCGGAGACGTAATTAAGCTCATCACTGCAAGGAATTATGGCGGCGAGACATCTATAGACCGAGCTATACATCAAAGGCACACTGAAACCGCGCAATTCCTTACAATTAAATTGCTCGAAGCAGAAATTAAATCGCTTGAAGCAATTATTGGAAAGGAATCAACAAAGGAATTCATGTCCAACTTCCGCGAGTGCACCCAATAGCATTTTATCTTTTACAAGTTTACACTTTAACCCAGTCTGTTAATCCATTTTCCAGAAGCTAAAAGACTGACTTCAGGCTTTTTGTCCTTATCTCATCCTTCAGCTTTGAGATGAACTCATCAACAGGGACTGATCCGACTACCTTGTTGTCCCTTGTCCTGACTGAGACGGTTCCTCCCTGGATTTCCTTTTCTCCTGTAACCAGGATGTAGTTGACCTGCTCAAGCTGCGCGTCCCTTACCTTCTTGTTGGTTGTCTCGCTTCTTGCGTCCACTTCAATCCTCAGGCCTGCTTCCTTCATCTTCAATGCAAGCCCATTGCAATGGTCGACATGCTTGTCTGTTATCGGCAATAATCTGACCTGCACCGGGGAAAGCCAAAGCGGGAACTTCCCTGCAAAATGCTCGACAAGGATCCCGAAGAACCTTTCCACTGAGCCGTATACTACCCTATGTATCATTACCGGCCTGTGGCTCATTCCGTCATCTCCCTCAAAGCCCATGTCAAACAGCTCAGGGAGGTTCATGTCCAATTGTATTGTCCCGCACTGCCATGTCCTTCCCAGGGCATCCTTGATATGGACATCTATCTTCGGGCCGTAGAATGCCCCGTCCCCCTCGTTGACCTTGTATTTCTTTCCTGTCATGTCAAGGGCTTTCCGCAAGCCGTCTGTGGCAATCTCCCAGACCTTATCAGTTCCGATATGCTTGTGGGGCTTGGTAGAAAGCTCAAGATGGTAGCTTAGCCCGAAAGTCGAGTACATCTCGTCGCAGACCTTCAGCACATTCAGTATCTCGTCTGAAATCTGCTCCTCCCTCATGAAGATATGGGCATCGTCCTGGTGGAATGACCTTACCCTGAATAATCCGTTCAGGGTTCCGCTGAGCTCATGCCTATGGACATGGCCTATTTCCGCAATCCTCAAAGGAAGCTCCCTGTAGGAATGAATGGTTTCGTTGTAAACCAAAATCCCCCCTGGGCAGTTCATTGGCTTTATCGCGAAATCCTGGTCGTCAATGACCGTTGTGTACATGCTTTCCATGTAGTTTGTCCAATGGCCTGAGCGCTCCCAAAGCTTCCTGTGAAGCATGATCGGGGTCTTTATCTCCTTGTAGTTCCATTTGTTGTGGACCTCCCTCCAATAGTTCATCAGCTCGTTCCAGATGACCATTCCCTTTGGCTTGAAGAACGGGAATCCCGGCCCTTCCTCATGGAATGAGAACAATCCCAGTTCCTTGCCAAGCTTCTTATGGTCCCTTTTTTCCGCCTCTTCCATGATGACCAAGAATTCTGAAAGCTGCTTTTTGTCAGGAAAGGAAACTCCGTAAATCCTTGCAAGCTGCTTGTTTTCCTGGTCTCCCCTCCAATAGGCTCCGCTTGCCTTTGTAAGCTTGAATGACTTCAATTGCTCAGTGTTAAGGACATGGGGCCCTTTGCAAAGGTCGTAGAAATCCCCCTGCCTGTAGATGCTGAGGTCCTCATCCTCGTATTCGTCTATTATCTCAAGCTTGTATGGGTTGTTGGCAAACAGGGTGTTGGCGTCCTTCAGCGAGACTTCCTCCCTTTTGATCGGAAGCTTCTCTTCCACTATCTTCCTCATTTCCTTTTCTATGAGCTCCAGGTCCTCTGGGGTAAACTGCCTGAAGTCAAAGTCATAGTAGAATCCTGAGTCAATGGAAGGCCCTATCGTGGTCTCTGCCTCTGGGAATAGCCTTTTGACCGCATGCGCCATGAGATGGGCGGTGGAATGCCAGAAGATCTGCTTGCCTTCCTTGTCGCTGAATGTTATTATCTTTATGACCGAATCCTCTGTTATTGGAACATTGAGGTCCAGAAGTATCCCGTTTGCCGATATGGCAACTGCATCCTTTGCAAGCCTTTGGCCTATTGACTCCGCTATTTCTATCCCTGTTATTCCCTTCTTGTATTCCTTCTTTGTGTTGTCTGGAAAAGTGATCGTTATCATCAAATTCACCCTGATGCTAGATAATTCCTGCGTTAGGTTTAAAAATCAGATTTTCCCTATGCCGGAAAGGTGCTGCCTGATTCTGTCTATCCTGTAGTCTGGGTAAGGCACAATGTCCTTCAGTTCAAAATACCCAAACTGCTTTTGCATAAGATAGCCTGAATATGCGATCATCGCCCCGTTGTCCCCGTTGTACTCGTTGGGAGCCACATACCACTGGCACTTGTTTTCCCTTGCCATGAGGGAAAGCATTTCCTTTAGCCTGTTGTTTTGGGCAACTCCTCCGCATGCCAAAAAGGATTTTGCATTTTTCATGTGGAAAGCCCTTTCTGTTATTTCCATTGTCATGCTCAATGAGGTTTCCAAAAGGGAATATGCAATGTCCTCTATTTTTTCCTTTCCTATCATCCTTTTTGCATGTGTAAATAATCCTGAATAGGAGATGTTGATCCCTTTGACAACATAGGGCATCCTGATGTATTTTCCGCCTTTTGCAAGCTCTTCCAGCTTGCTGCCATAGGCCTCCTTTTCCCCTGTTTCCCTGAGGAAGGAGTCATAAAGGTTCCCAAGGCCCATGTCCAATGTCTCGCCAAGAACGTCATAAAAGCCATCCTTGTTTTGGAACAGTATCTGGGTGTTTCCTCCGCTTATGTAGATTATTATCGGCTTTTCAATTTTTCCGAAATATTCGGCTATCTTGATATGGGCATAGGGATGGTTGACTCCTATTATCGGAACATCAAGGGATGAGGAAAGATAGCGGGCCATGCCCACTCCGAATGATAAGGGAGCCCCTATTCCAGGGCCTTGGGCAATTGCAATCGCGTCAATGTCTTCTATATCAAGATTCGCGGTTTCCAATGAGGATTTTAATACAGATGAAAAATTCAGGGCATGGTGGTCTGCAGCGTCCCTTGGAAGGATTCCCCCTCCCTTGGGCTGGTACCTTGCCCTGGCATTTGAAAGGACTCCTCTCTTGCTGTTGAATATGCCTATTCCAAGCGTATGGGCTGTTGACTCTATGCCTAAAATATTCATGGAAATGCCTCAGATGTTTTTCTTGTCAGAGGCCATTTTCCTGCTTAGCTCATCCTCGCTTTTCCTTGACCTTGCATAGAAGTAATAGACGATGAGCAGGACTATGAGCATTATTAGCCCATATCCTATGAACGGCAGGAAAAACATGAACGGAAGACAGATATCCATTTATTTCACTTCTTTCCGCTCACATCCTTGAGAATGACGGCCGTTCCGGTTGCGGAGATCATTATCATGGAACCGTTGACTCCCATTGTGGATGTTTCAATATCCATGCTTACAACCGCGTTGGCGCCAAGCGACTTTGCCTTTTCCTTCATCCTGTCAATGGCATCATACCTTGCCTTTTCAACTTCTGAAGTGAATGCGGTTACCTCTCCTCCCCCAATGGATTGAAGGCTGGCTATTATGTTTCCTCCAACGCCCCTTGTCCTGACAGTCACTCCTGTCACTATGCCGAGCGTTTTCACTACCTCATGCTTGCCGGATATTGGCGGCATGGTAAGAACTATAAATTCCTCATCATTTGCCATAGATACACCCGAATTATTGTTATTCAGCAAGGATTAAAAAGCCGGCTATAAAATCACTTTACCGTGT